>JAJYSD010000384.1 GCA_021793745.1 Bacillota bacterium | reverse complement strand
CCAAATCCTCCGGAAACAACCCCAGTTCGGATAGCGTCAATTCCGGCCGATGGCGAAGCAGGCGAAGGACCACCTTTTCCCCGTGCAGAGTAGGCATGGTGGAAACCCGCACATCCACCCGCTCCCCTTCGCAGGTGATGCTCATCGCACCGTCCTGGGGCAGACGCTTCTCCCCGATGTCCAAATGGCCCATCACCTTGATGCGAGAAATCACCGGAAGCATCTCCGCCCGGGACAAGACGCTCATCGTAACCAAGTGTCCGTCGATCCGCTGCCGGATGCGGAGTCCCTCCGCCTGGGGCTCCAGATGAATATCGCTGGCCCGGTCACGGATGGCCCGATCCAACATTTCATTCACATACGACGCCACATCCATGTATCACCACCCCAAAAACTGGTTTTGATGCGCATGTATTCCACGCTATTCGACACCATCGCCCATTTTCCTTTTTCAGAAGACAATTTTTTTGGAAATTTCAACTTTTATCCTATCAGTTTATATACAATTTACGAAGTATAAGCCAACCATAGCAATAAAAACCTTCATTTTTGCGATTTGACGGACCCGGACTCTTTCCGTATCGCAGGGATACCGGCAGGCATATATATTCATCCGGCGATTTCAGCCCCGAATCGGTCCTTTCTTGGGGAAGCTTCCGGATCCTGGCTTTGATGTGGACTTGACAAATAAAGTGCCAGGAGGAAAGATGGAGTCCCGGAAAGATCGCCTCAACGCTTGTTTGAAACCGAATGCATACGATCCATCGATTGGAAGCATAATAAGATTGCGATGGGGAGTAGCCAAGGGGTAAGGCAACGGACTTTGACTCCGTGATGCGCAGGTTCGAATCCTGCCTCCCCAGCCAAACCCTCGGGAAAACCCGGGGGTTCTTCTATTTACATAAATTTTCACTGGACGTAATGGTTGTAAGCCTTTAATATAATAGAGGCATATTGCAAACCGAAAGGCGGTGAAATTCGTGGCGATCCTTTGGGTTCTCGCCGCAGCCGTGGCATGCCTGTTGATCATCGCCCGCTATAACACCTATAAGGCCAACGTCAAGCGGGTGGAAATACAGGTCGCCCATTCCTTGAACGGTAATAGACTGAATATTCTGCATTTGACGGATCTCCATATGGAAAAATGCTCCATTGATCCCCAAGCGCTGTTAAACCTCGTGAAGGGAGAACGGATCGACTTGATCGCCCTGACCGGGGATTATCTCGATACAAAAAAGATGGCCGACCGTTTTCTTCAGTATCTCGACACCTTGGAATCCCTAAAGCCCCGTTACGGAATGTACGCCGTTTTTGGCAATCATGATTACGTCATCGCGGATCACCTCCCCTATCTGAAACGGGAGATGGAAAAACGAAATTGCATCGTCCTGCAAAACGAACATCGAACGGTGACGCTGGAAGAGGGGAGCGAGTTGCACATCATCGGCATCGACGACCACTACACGGGCCGAAGCGATGTGGACCGCGCCTTTCAGGGGGTCGGGGAGCGGGGAATCCGCCTCGTCCTGACCCACGACCCCAATATCGTGTTGGAAATGAAAGGAGTCAGCTTCGATTATCTGCTGTCCGGCCACTTCCACGGCGGCCAAATCCACTGGCCCAAACCCTATCACCTGAAGCGGATGGGCAAGCTGCCGCATCTCCAGATGATCCGGGGGCTTCATTATCACCGAAACCGGGCCTTCTATATCAGCGAAGGACTCGGACAGACCGGCTTCAACCTGCGCCTCCGTTCCCGCCCGGAGATCACCTTCCACACCCTCTGCGATTCATTGAAAAAGTCGACCGGTTAAACCGGTCGACTTTTCATTAGCAGATGGCTTTGGATCACCCTCGCTCCAGCCAGGGAAGAATCCGGCTTTCCCAGCTCCCGCGCCCGCCGGCTCATCTCCTCGAGCAGCACCGGGTTTTCCATCAGAGAAAGGATCTGCCTCGCCAGCGCCTCCGGTTCATCCTGGCGGAGAGCCACTCCCTTGCGCATCAAAAACCGGCTGTTCCGTTCCTCCTGCCCGGGAATCGGCTGACAGATCATGAGGGGCAGCCCGCAGGCCAGCGCCTCGGAAGAGCTAAGCCCCCCCGGCTTCGAGACGATAATGTCGGCAGCATTCATGAAGTGGACCATGCTGTCGACAAAACCGTACAAGCGGATCCGGGGATCGCCGGCGAACCGTTCCTGCAGCCGTTCATACAAATTGCGGTTTTTTCCGGTGATCACCACCAATTGGGCGGCAGGCAAGAGCCGGCGGAAATGGTGAAGACACTCTTCAATCGGCCCCAACCCGATCCCTCCACCCATGAGCAGGATCGTAAAGCGATCGGGGTCCAGACCGAGCATTCGCCTCAAAACCGTCTTGGGCGGTTGGGGCCTTGAAAAATCCGGATCGATCGGGATGCCGGTTCGGAAAATCAACTGATCCGGGACACCGAATCGCCGTCGGATCTTCTTCGCCACATTCTCATGGGCGACCAGGTAGAAGTCTACCTCCGGATGAACCCAGAATCCGTTGACGTCAAAATCGGTAATCGCCGCTCCCAACCGAAAACGATCCCCCATGCGCTCCTTGATCACACCCATCGCGCTGAGACAAAAGGCATGGGTGCACACCACCACATCCGGCTGCATCTCCTCCAGCCATTCCTGGAGCCGCCTCGACAACAACTTGCCCAGCGAAGCGCGGAAACGGTCGCTG
>JAJYSD010000383.1 GCA_021793745.1 Bacillota bacterium | reverse complement strand
GGTGGGCGAGCTTCCACTCACCGCACTGGGGACAGCGCACCATCCCGGGAACCGACAGTTTGAAATGGGTGCGACGCTTGCGCTTCCGCGTTTTGGACGTTCTTCTGAAGGGTACCGCCACAAAAATCACCTCCCTTGTTCCATCGGCGTCGGAGCGGGTGAATACCCCCGTCAATTCTCGGGGAATTGAAGTTCTTTCAATACGGCCAACCGGGGGTCGATCCGTTCGGTGTTGCACGAACAGGATTCCCTGTTCCGGTCCACACCGCAAACGGGGCAGAGTCCCTTGCAATCCTCCCGACAGACAGGGGCGTAAGGCAGCTCGAGCAGAACCGCCTCCCGAATATAGGGCGTCAAATCGAGGGTATCCCCCTCGACAAAGCCGATCTCGTCCTGATCCGCCCGGTCCGCCCGATCCGTGAACTCCTGCGTCCATTCCCCCGATAAATCCTTTTCAAAGGGAGATAAACAGCGGGAACAGGTAAAGGTGGCATGGGTCCGCTGCTCGGCATGCACGTGAAAGAGACCGCTCTCTTCCGACGCTTCCACACGAACCCGGACAGGATCCAGCCGGACCAGTTGCGGGACTTCCTTTTCGACCCCCTTCAATTCGATCGATTCCTCACGAACCAAGGGTTCGACTGCCCGGACAATCTCCGGCAGATAAAGACGCATGGTTTCACTCCTTACATGGCACCCGCCCGGACCATGAAAACAGGATCATTATATGTCAAGACGGCGGGTGTGTCAATGATCGGCCCCTTTACGGACGCGGTCTTCAATCGTTCCAGGTGATGCACCGCCTCGTTCAGGGTGCGAACGGGCACAATCTTCATGCGGCTACCGATCGCCCGGGCTGCCGCTTCGGCCCTGGACTGATTCGAATCGCCGGGATGGACATCGGCGGGGACGAAAAAGAGATCGGCCCCCTCTCGATCCGCCGCCGCCACCTTTTGTTCCACCCCGCCGATCTGGCCCACTTCCCCTTCGGCGGTAAGGGTCCCCGTACCGGCGATTTTCAATCCTCGGGTCAGGTCTTCGGAGGTCAACTGGTTGAGAATTTCCAATGCGAACATCAATCCGGCCGAAGGGCCTCCGATGTGGTCAGCCCGGATCTGCACCGGCGGATCGGTTCGGATGCGGCGCTCAGTCATCGGCACAATGCCGATTCCCACCTGTCCCCCCTTCGCTTGGGAAAAAGGGACCAAGGGCAACGTCTTCTCGAGCTTTTTCCCCTGCCGCCACAGGGTGATGCGAACCGACTCCCCTTTCCGCTTTTCCCTCAGCTTCCGGAGCAGCTGCGAAACACTCCTGGTAGGTTGTCCGTCCACCGCCACGATGCGATCCCCGGACATCAACTTTCCTTCGGCGGGCATACCGGATAGGGTCCGGATCACCTTCACCCCCAGCAGGATCTCTTCAGCCGAGCGCCCGGCGTAACGAAAGGCGGCGAGGATCGCATTTTGCTGCGAGAGCGTCATCCACTCCTGTTGCCGCCGGCGATACATATCCGGGTTCTCTCCGGGATCCAGCATCTCCTCCCGGGGCACCAGCTTGCTGCCAGGAACCATCCAGGCAAGGAGATACTCCAGCGCGTTCCCTTCCCGGACACTGACGGTGGTGAGCAAAAATTCCCCCCGCTCCCGAAAATCCGCCCCTTCCACGTCGACGAATTGGAGGACAGGAACTGCGGAACCGGGACGCAGCACAAAGTAAGGAACGGGAATCGCCCATGCCGCCGCCAGTGCGGTCAGCAGCAACAGGGAGGCAAATCCGAGCACTCTCCATCTTTTTCCTTTACTGATCATCATCCGGATTCCACCCTTTTCCGGACGGCACCGCCTCACCGATCGCCCTGCGAATGGCTTCCAGCTGGGCAAGGGCGACTTCCTCTCCCCGACGAATGCACACATCAACCCGGGTAAAGGCGGTCGGGCTGATGTCGGACAGTTCGGGATGGAGCACCACATCGGCCGTCAAAATTTGCGGGCTGGTCATTTGCCTTTCCATCACTTCTAAGGATTGGGCAATCACGTCAAAAATATTTCGGATCCTGAGCCCGCCCGTAGGTGAAATCACATCGACGGCAATCACCACGTCGGCCCCCATTTCACGAACCACCGAAACCGGCACCCGGTCGATGACCCCTCCGTCGACCAGGGTACGCCCTTCCCATTCCACCGGTTCAAAAATTCCCGGTATCGACACGCTCGCCCGGACCGCCAGATCGATCGGCCCGGAGGTGAAGACCACCCGTTCCCCCTTGGTCAAATCCGTCGCGATCACGGCGGTGGGAATTTGCAAATCCTCCAGGTTTTTTCCATGGGTGAGGAGGCGAACCAGCTCCCGAATTCGATCGCCGGCGACTAAGCCCCGGCGCGTCAAACTGAAGTCGAGCCACTGGTTCCGCTTCAGATGGATCGCCAACTGTTCCATCATCGCCAGATCGCCGCCGTTGGCGTAAACCGTCCCGATCAGGCTGCCCATGCTGCTTCCGGCGATCATGTCGATCGGGATGCCCTCCCGCTCCAACACTTTCAACACCCCGATGTGAGCCAAGCCGCGTGCGGCACCCGAACCCAAGGCCAGCCCCACTTTTGGCCGAGACAAGGGATTCGCCTCCTTTACTCAAGCAAACATCCGCCGCCCGCCGGATTAGACGAGCGGTCTATTTGCGCACTCCTTCGCGTAGACATGTTATCAAACACTGCCAGAACGGAGGA
>JAJYSD010000382.1 GCA_021793745.1 Bacillota bacterium | reverse complement strand
GCGCGGCTTCGACGGCTCATATTCCGCCCGCATGGATTGGTGATTGTCACCGGTCCCACCGGTTCGGGTAAAACCACCACTCTCTACGGAATTTTACAGGAGCTGAACCGTCCCGAAGTCAATATCGTCACCCTGGAGGATCCAGTGGAATTGCAGATCAGCGGCATCACGCAAATCCAGATCAATCCGAAGGCGGGTCTTACCTTTGCCCAGGGGCTGCGGGCGGTGCTTCGGCAAGATCCCGATTTGATCATGGTGGGGGAGGTTCGGGATGAAGAAACAGCGGATATTGCCGTCCGTGCCGCCTTGACCGGTCACCGGGTTTTCACCACCCTGCACACGGGGGACGGTGCCAGCGCAATTACGCGGCTTCTGGACATGGGGATCGCATCCTATCGGGTCGCCTCCGCCATCAATGGGGTCATCGCGCAACGACTGGTTCGCCTATTGTGTCCCCGATGCCGGGGAGACGGATGTGATGGGTGTCAGAACACCGGTTATTTCGGCCGAACCGGCGTTTTTGAGGTCCTGGAGATTGATTCGGAGATCCAACGTCTGATCGTCGAAAAGGTATCCGTATCCCGATTGCGTCAGGCCTTTCGGAGAAAGGGGTTCCGGCAGCTGGAGGATGCGGTGTTGGATAAGGTTCAGGAGGGTCTCACGACGAGAGAGGAGGGTTTCCGGGTGGTGGAGGGGATTGTTTAGGAGGCGTTGGTCCCACGATCGACTGGTGTTGTTCAGCCAGCAGCTGTCCATTCTCCTCGACAGCGGCTTCCCGCTGATTCCCAGCCTTCGCCTACTGGGGGAGCAGCGGATTCTCACCCCGGACGAGACGGAACGGATCTGTCGATCCCTGGAGGCGGGGGCCAGTTTATCGGAATCCCTTCGAGCGGAGGGGTTTCCCCTGCTTTTTGTCTCGTTTATCTGGGCGGCGGAGGAATACGGGGAATATGGATTCGGGCTGCGCCAGTGTGAAGTCTATTATCGGGAAAAAGAAAAGTTTCTGCGGGAGCTGGGGCAGGCCCTCCTGTATCCGGCGGTGGTGTTGATCCTCGTTATTCTGTCTTTTTTATTCCTGGTGACCGTCGTCATGCCCCGATTTACCGATCTATACGCGTCCATGGGAATGGAGCTCCCCCTGTTTACCCGGTTGCTTCTCGGTTTTTACGAATTTCTTCGCAGCAGTTTCGCGGTGATCGCAGGCCTGCTGGCGATCATACTGGTGGCGGCTCTCCTTTTGCACCGTTTGCCGCCGGAGAAGCGGTGGAGATGGACCGGTTGGCTGTACCGGTTACCGGGTGTTCGCCATTATTTTTTGATTCGTTTTACCCATTTTTTATCGCTCCAAATGGGGGCGCTGCTCCGGGCAGGCATTCCGCTTCTTAAGGCCCTGGAAACGGTGCACAGGTTAACGCCCTGGCCGCGATTGGCGGAGGGGATCGTCCGCATTCGGAAACGTCTGATGGCGGGGGAGAGCTTCCACCGATCCTTGGCGGCGGAAGGGGGGCGGTTGTTTCTGCCGATGGCGCCCCATTGGGTTGCCCTCGGCGAGGAGACGGGTCGCTTGGATCAGTCTTTGCTCAGCCTCGCCCGGGCGATGGAGAATGTGATCCGGGAGCGTTCGCGAAGGCTTACCCACAGCTTGGAGCCGGTGCTGATTTTTTTGATCGGCGTGTTGGTCGCCGTGACCGTCATCGCGCTGTTTTTGCCGATGCTGCAGCTGGCCCGAGCCCTTTGAGTCAAGGAAAGGAGGATCGGGAAGGATGAAGGGTGTGCTCCGCGATCAGCGAGGGCTCACATTGATTGAGATGCTTGTCGTCTTGTTCATCATCGGAGTGATTGTGGCGATCGCTTTGCCCAATCTGAAGGCGGCGGGAGAGGCTGCCCAGGAAAAGGCCTGTTCCGCCAATCGCCGATTGATCGGTGCCCAGGCGGACAATTTCTTCTTGGAAGTCGGAAGGTATCCCAAGGATGTCCCGGAACTGCAGCGGAAGGGATTTTTGCGGACGCAACCCACCTGTCCCACGAAGGGGTCGTATCGGATTCGGCCGGAAGCGTCCGAGGAGAAGAGGGTGACGTGTACCGTCCATGGAGATGGATGATCGGGTGAATCGCGAAGGCGGGTGGACGTTGGTGGAGTTGATTTTGAGCCTGATGCTGATCGGCTTGTTGACGTCCCTGGCGATCCCCGCCTTCTATCAGATCGGTGAACGGTTGGAGCGGAAACTGACATTGGACTCCCTGGCCTCCGATCTTCGCTTGGCTCAGCGGGAAGCGGAGAGCCGGGAGTCGGAGACGGAACTCCGCATCGACTCTTCCGGAAGCGGTTACCGGGTGATCCGGGGAGGACAGACGATTCGCCGCACCTTCATCCGGCCGCAGTATCGACTGACCAGCAATTATCCCTCGGGGCGTATCCGGTTTCGTCCGTCCGGCCATGTCCGGGGAGGCACCCTGTGGTTGGAGCGGAAGGGAAAAAGGGTGGGACAAGTCGTGTTGCAGGTCGCATCTGGACGCCCTCGGGTGGAGGTGAATCCCTGATGCTGCGAGACAGACGGGGTTTCACCCTGGTTGAAGTCCTGACTTCTTTGTTGATCCTCGGGGTGGTGACGGCGGTCGCCATTCCCGTTTTTCTGGAATGGCGGGAAGAACAGCATCTGGCGGTGCAGCGGTTTGAGGCGATGCTGCTGCTGCAGGAGAGAATGGAACGCCTTCAGCGGGAGGGGGTTAGAT
>JAJYSD010000381.1 GCA_021793745.1 Bacillota bacterium | reverse complement strand
TCGGTGCGGATCAGCAGGGAGACCTGCTTTTTGGGGGGAACCTCCATTTCCGAGCGAATGTTGCGCACGGACCGGATCACGTCGATCAGAATCTGCATCTTCCTGACCGCATCCGGAGCCTGGAATGCCTCGTCCGCCTCCGGCCATTCCGCCACCGTGATGCTGGGACCGGTTCCGGGGAGCTTCTGCCAAATTTCCTCCGTGATGAAGGGCATGAAGGGATGGAGCAGGCGGAGGGCGCGATCCAACACATGGCAGAGAACCGCCCGGGTGACGCGCTTGGCCTCCTCATCCTCCCCGTAGAGGGACAGCTTGGAGAATTCGATGTACCAGTCGCAGAACTCATCCCAGATAAAGTGGTACAGGACCCGGCCGGCTTCGCCGAAGTCGTAGCGGTTCAAGTGACGGGTCACTTCGGCGATCGTTTCGTTCAATCGGTGGAGGATCCAGCGGTCGGACACCGTGAGGGAACCTGTCAGGGCTAGATCCTCCGCCCGCGCCTCCGCCAAATGCATCAGGGCGAAGCGGGAGGCGTTCCAGATCTTGTTGGCGAAGTTGCGGGCCGACTCCACCCGCTCCCAGCGGAAGCGCTGATCGTTTCCGGGGGTGCACCCGGTGGACAGCATGAACCGCATCGCGTCGGTCCCGTATTTTTCAATCACTTCCAGCGGATCGACGCCGTTGCCAAGGGATTTGGACATCTTGCGCCCTTCGGCATCCCGGACGATTCCGGTGATCAGCACCTCTTTAAAGGGCTTCTTCCCGGTAAACTCCAGGGCGGTGAAAATCATGCGGGCCACCCAGAAGTAAATGATGTCGTAACCGGTGACGAGCACATCCGTCGGATAATAGCGGCGCAAGTCCTCGGTATCCTCGGGCCAGCCCATGGTGGAGAAGGGCCACAGGGCCGAGCTGAACCAGGTGTCCAGCACGTCGGGATCCTGCTCCAGGGATGCGCTGCCGCAGTGGGCACACCTTTCGGGGGTCTTTCGGGAGACGGTGATTTCGCCGCAGTCTCCGCAGTGCCAGGCCGGAATGCGGTGACCCCACCACAGCTGGCGGGAAATGCACCAATCCCGCACGTTCTCGATCCAGTGGAGATAAATCTTCTCAAACCGCTCGGGGACGAAGCGGACCCCTTTTCCGCTCTTGGTGTCGGCGATCGCCTGCTCCGCCAGCGGCTTCATCTTCACAAACCACTGGGTGGAGAGGATCGGTTCCACCACGGCGCCGGAACGCTCGCTGTGCCCGACCGAATGCACATGATCCTCGATCTTGACCAATACGCCCGCCTCTTCCAGGTCCTTCACGATCCGCTTGCGACATTCAAAGCGGTCCAATCCCTTGTAGGGACCGGCGTTTTCGTTCATCTTGCCCTCTTCGTCCATCACCAGGATCTGGGGGAGATCGTGGCGGACACCGATCTCAAAGTCGTTGGGATCGTGGGCCGGCGTCACCTTGAGCGCGCCGCTGCCGAATTCGGGGTCCACGTACTCGTCGGCCACGATCGGGATTTCCCGTCCGATAATGGGCAAAATCACCGTTTTTCCCACCAGGTGCTTGTAGCGGTCATCCTCGGGATGGACCGCCACCGCCGTATCCGCCAGCATGGTCTCCGGCCGGGTGGTGGCGATCTGGACGTGCCCGCTGCCATCCTTCAGCGGATACCGCAGGTGGTACAGCTTGCCCGGCACTTCCTTGTGGATCACCTCGATATCCGACAGGGCGGTGCGGGCCTCCGGATCCCAGTTGATGATGTATTTGCCCCGGTAGATCAACCCCTTTTCATACAGGCGCACGAACACTTCCCTGACGGCCCGGGACAATCCTTCGTCCATGGTGAACCGCTCCCGGGAATAATCCACAGACACCCCCATTTTCCGCCATTGCTCGCGGATGACACCGGCGTAATGCTCCTTCCACTCCCAGACCTTCTCCAGGAATTTCTCCCGTCCCAAGTCGTGGCGGGAAATCCCCTCCTCCCGCAGCTTGGCCTCCACCCGGGACTGGGTGGCGATGCCGGCGTGGTCCATTCCCGGCAGCCACAGGGCGTCGTATCCCTGCATCCGTTTCCAGCGGATCAGGATGTCCTGGAGGGTGTTGTTCAGGGCATGGCCGATGTGCAGGTTTCCCGTCACATTCGGCGGGGGAATGACAATGGTGAAGGGAGGTTTGGACGGATCTTTTCCGGCCTTGAAAAAGCCCCCTTCCAGCCAGTAATCGTACCATTTTTCCTCCGTCCGCCTGGGGTCATAGGCGGATGGAAGCTCCGTCCTTTTGTCCGCCATCCTTCATCCTCCTTTGCTCGTTCAAAAATAAAACTCCTTCCCATCCAAAGGACGGAAGGAGTTCTCCGCGGTACCACCTTTGTTCACCGGATCACAAGTCGATCCGGTGCACTCTTTTTCCCTCTAACGTCGGGACCCGGTCCAACCTACTACCCGCAGGCGGGATTCGGCAGGACTGCTTAAGGGCGACCTTCGCCGGTTTCGCCTGAGGAACCTTTCAGCCTGGGGGTTCCCCTCTCTGAAAAGGCATCCACCGGCTACTCTTCCCTCTCATCGCATTGCCTCGATTCAATTGGTATCAATTATTTTACAACGGGAACCGTTCCCCGTCAAATCATTCGACCTCAGGGCATGCGAAACGCTTCCCGCACGCTCTCCCACATCAGCGAAGGATTGGCCAGGAAGGCCAACAGCAAAACGGTAACGAGCATCATGACGCTGAGAA
>JAJYSD010000380.1 GCA_021793745.1 Bacillota bacterium | reverse complement strand
AACCCGGTGCGGAACCCCCCCTGCGGCAAACCGCCGACCCGGCTGTCCATCCAGGAGCCGAAGCTCGCTCTCCCTTCCCCGGCCCAGGCCGCCTGAAAGCTGTGCCCGGAAAAACCGGGCATCCCTCTTCCCTGAAAATCCCCAAAACACCGATAAAAGAAACAGGGCCGTCTTTGGCCCCCGAAAATCGCGCCCCGCAGGGAAGGAAATCGAAAGGGAAGCCCTTCCGATTAAAATCCCCCGCCCATATCCGGATATGCCGTCGAGATCGACCCCCGCCGTCCGGTTTCATCACCCCTTCACCGCACCAGCGGCCAAACCCTTCACCACCTTTTCCTGGGAGATGAAATACGCGACCAGCAGAGGCAGCGTTCCCAAAACCAGAGCCGCCATGATCCCCGGGACATTGACCGAAAATTCCCCGTAGAAATCCCTCAGCCCCAGGGGCAACGTCTTGTTTTCGGGACTGGAAGTCAGCACCAGAACAAATACGAACTCATTCCAAATTTGAATGAAGTTATAGATGGACACCGTCGCGATGGCCGGTGTCGACAGGGGAAAATGGATCCTCCAAAACATCTTGAAGTGGGAACACCCGTCAATCCGCGCGGCATCCTCCAGCTCCCTCGGAATCTCCTGCATAAACTGGGTCAATATGAAGATCGACACCGGCAGGCTGAAGGCAATATAGGGCCCGATCAACGCCCACAAGGTATCGTAGAATCCCCATTCCCTGACGAGGATATACAGCGGAATCAAGGTGGTGTGAACGGGAATCATCATTCCCGCCAAAAACAGAAAGAACAGGGGGCGATTGAGCCGAAACTTCATGCGGGAAAAGGGGTAACTCGCCATGGCCGCCAGGATGACCACTCCGATGACGGAAACGACGGAAACGATGAGGCTGTTGAGGAAATACCTCGGAATATCCATCTGCAAAACCTGCGCATAGTTCTCAAGGGTAAAGGAGGTCCAGAAGGAAACCGGGTTTTGAAAAAAGTCCGATTGGCTCTTGAAGGAGATCATGACCATATACAGATAGGGAAAACCGGTGAAGAACAGAAAGGCGATCGCCAATGCGTACAGCGGAAGTCGTTTCATCCCCTTGATCATACGGTCTCATTCCCTTTCCTTCCGAAATAACCGAGGGAATAGATGATCACCGTCACCAGGAAAGCGATCAGGAACATGGCGAAGGAAATGGTGCTCGCATAACCCATATTGAAATAGGAAAAGGCCTGTTTATACATGTAGGTGGCCATCAATTCGGTGGAATTGTTGGGCCCTCCCCCCGTCATCACGAAAATCAAGTCAAAGTATTTGAGGGAACCGATAATGGACAGAATGGACGAGGTAATGATCGTGGGCAGGAGCAGCGGAAGGGTAATGTGGCGAAACTTACTCCAGGCATTGGCCCCGTCGATGCTCGCCGATTCGTAGATTTCCTCCGGAATGCCGACGAGCGCCGCCCGAAACAGGATCATATAAAAGGGCGTAAATTGCCAACAAACCGTGGCGACCACCGCCCAAAAGGCGGTTTCCTCACTGCCGAGCCAACTGTTCTTCAAAAAGGAAAGCCCGATGGCCTCCAGGGTGCGGTTCAATATCCCCTGGTTGGGATCGTAGATGTAGATCCACAAAATCCCGACGGCAACGCTGGACATTAACAACGGAAGAAAATAAACGGTGCGGAAAAGGCGCAGACCCCGGATCGGCGCAAACAGCAGAAGAGCCAAAAAAAGGCCCAAGGGCAGTTGGGTGAGCAGAGACGCGACCACGAGCAACAGATTGTTCTTCAGGGAACTCCAGAACACTTGGTCCGATAGGACGCTGATATAGTTGGACAACCCGGTAAAGGTGACGCCGCTGTCGATTCCGCTCCAATCAAACAGGCTGTAATAAAACGTGGAAAAAATGGGATACAGGACGAAAACGGCATAGACGAGCAGTGCCGGACCGATGAAAATGAGAAGGATGGACGCTTTCTTCATATACCCTGCCCCTCAACCGTTTTTTGTACGGGGGCGATGGAAAGCCCCCGTCACTGGTCAAGCTGTTCCTTTGCCTTTTTCTCCATCGCCTTCGCCGCTTCTTTCGGCGACATCTTCAATCCGAAGAGGGATTGAGTGGTGTTTTTGTGCTCCTCAGCCAACTCGGGCGGCAAGGTTTGATCGTAATAGATTTGCAGATAATTCGCCTGGTCCACCATTTCCTTCAGCCTTTGAACCGACTCATCATCGATTTCAATCCCCTTGAGGGCCGGAATAGCCCCCCGATGCTCCGCAAAGGGCTTGACCGTTTCTTCGCTGGTCAGTTCCTTCAACAGCTCGACGGCCAGATCCGGATACTTGCAGGAAGCGGAAATCGAATAGACCGGACTGACACCCCCGACCAGGTTGCTCGGGTCCCCCTTGCCATCCGGCACGGCGGGGAAGGGGAAGAAATCCACCTTTTTCTCCATCTCCGGATTTTCATCCTGGATATTGTTCAAAAACCAGCTCCCCATCACATACATGGCCGCTTTACCGGAGTAAAACAATTGCCTCGATTGACCGGTGTCTTCATCCAGACCGTTGAAACCTTCGGGAAAGGCTCCCGCCTTCACCAGCTGCTGGATGTATTCACCGGCTTTGACATACGCCGGGTGATCAAAGGACCCTTTCCGATCCATCGCATTTTGAAAAACCTGCTCGCCCCCGACTCGATCGGCGAGATACATCAGATAAAACGCGCCGGTCCACT
>JAJYSD010000379.1 GCA_021793745.1 Bacillota bacterium | reverse complement strand
ACCGAGGAGCGCTTCATCGTCTTTATCCGTCCTTACATAGCCCTTACGCCCTTGAATGAGCAGCTGCCGGTGCAGCCCTGGAGCGAGGAGGAGACCGTTCGGCTGACACGGGATCTGGTTCAGTTGGAGCGGATGCTGAACTCCCGTCCCCTTCCCATGTATCTGGTGCTGGATCCGCGCAATATTCGTCTCACCGAGGACGGACAGCTGAAGGTCTTTTTTTGCGGTGTCACAGGTTATACGGCGTTGGAGCCGGTCATCGATTGGGGAACCTGGATGTACATGTGCATGACCGGACAGATCCTCGAGGAGCCCCTTGCCAAGCTGCCCCCGGACCGGCCCTTCTCCAAGGAGATGGTGCGGCTCATTGAGCGCAGTTTGAAAAGGGCGTCGGCGAGCCAAGTCCTTTCCCAAATGGAAACGTATGAAAAGAGGAAGAATTCTCCCGGATTGTTGGGCCGCCTGTTCGGAGGAGATAGTCGTCGCCCGCGGGAAGAAAAACAGGAGGAAAGGGGCTTAAACCTCCCGCCGCCGCTCAAACCGGCACGTACCGATTCTTCCGAAGAAGGGAAGGGAAAACCCCTTTTCGGGGAAAGAATAAAGCCGAAGATGCCTTCCGGATCCACCGAAGGATCGGCGGCTCCCTTGAAACCCACGGGGCTCTCCCCCGCCCACGACCGCGCATTCCCCGCCGGCGAGGAAACATCCCCTTCGGCAGAACGGCCGGAACCGGAGCCGGCGGTGGAGGCGCCGAAGGTTTCGACTTCCGTGACTCCGGCCGATTCGCCGAGGGCTTCGACCTCCCCGGCCCCGGCCGATTCGTCGAAGGCTTCAACTCCCGAGACACCGGCCGATCCGGTGGCGGAGGCCGATGCCGTCGAGATCGTTCCCCCTTCCGCGGAAGGGCAGGAAGAGGAGCCGCCGGTCTCCCGGGTGGAGGTTCCGAAGGCAGAGACTTCCGCACCCTCCGCCGACATCGACCGGGAACCCGCGCCGCCGCAGGATTCGACGGCGACGACCGACGCTCCGGAAGTGGAAGGGCCCGGGCTTGCACCGGAAGGGAAAGAGGAGGACCGATCCCGGCCTTCCGAGCCGTCCCCCGAAGAGCGGGAGCCTGCAGGGGTTGAACCTCAACCGCTAATCCTGGACATTTCCCCTTCCCCGGACACCCTTTTGGAGTCCGGTTCTTCCGGTGCGACCGTGGACGATTCCGTGCAGCAAAAGCAGGAACAGGAGCAGCAGGAGCAGGTGGATCGCCTGATTCGGGAACGATTGATCCGTGAGCGCCAGGAACATGATCGTCTGGCGAGCCAGTTCCGGGAGTATGCGAAAATGATTCAGAGCGGCGGAGGGAATCCATAGTCAAACGAGGTGACGGTATGGAAAAATTCCGGTTACACCGGGATTCCCTGGGGGAAGTACGTGTCCCCGCCGACAAGTATTATGGCGCGCAAACCCAGCGGGCGGTGGAGAACTTTCCGATCAGCGGCTTGCGCCTGCCCCGTCGCTTCATCCGGGCTCAGGGTATCATCAAAGCGGCGGCGGCCCGGGCGAACCGCGATTGCGGGGAATTGCCAGCCGAGCTGGCGGATGCGATCATTTCCGCGGCGGAAGAGGTAATCGAGGGCCGCTGGGATGATCACTTCGTCGTTGACGTGTATCAGGCGGGAGCCGGAACGTCCCAAAATATGAATGCCAACGAGGTGATCGCCGGACGGGCGGCTGAGCTCCTCGGAGGAAAAGCCGGAGACATGTCGCTGGTCCATCCCAACGATCACGTCAACCGGGGGCAGTCGACCAACGATACGATCCATGTGGCCATCAACATTGCGGCCGCCGAAGGTTTGGTCCATGAATGCATTCCTGCGGCCCGGGCCCTGGCGGATGCCCTGTGGAAAAAGGCGGAGGCTTTTCATCCGATTATCAAGTCGGGCCGGACCCACCTGCAGGATGCGGTTCCGATGCGGCTGGGCCAGGAGTTTGAAGGATATGCGGCTTCCCTGGACGGGGCGGTGGAGGATCTGAAGCGGGTCTTGCCCGATCTCTACCAGATCGGTCTGGGCGGCAATGCCGTGGGAACCGGCATCAACACCCATCCCGATTACGCCCGCCTCGCCATCGAAAACATCGCGGAGCGGACGGCGCTTCCCTTCGTGCCGGCGAAGAACCGGTTCGCCTTCATGCAGAACACCGGAGCCGCCTTTAAAGCCAGTGCGGCGCTGAAGGGATTGGCGATTCACTTGAGCAAGCTGGCCAGCGACCTGAGGCTGCTCTCCTCCGGTCCGCGCACCGGCTTGGCGGAGATCCGGTTGCCGGCGGTGCAGCCCGGCTCTTCGATCATGCCCGGCAAGGTGAATCCGGTCATGGCCGAGATGATGAACATGGTATGCTGTCAAGTGATCGGCAACGACGCGGCCATCACCTCCGCCGGGGAGTTATCCCAACTGGAGATCAATGTGATGATGCCGGTCATCGCCCACAACCTGCTTCAATCCATCCAGATCCTGACCAACGGGATGAATGCCTTCCGAGAGCGCCTGGTGGAAGGGATCGAAGCGGACCCGGATCGATGCCGGGATTGGATGGAACAGTCCCTCGCCCTCGCCACCGCCCTCAATCCGGTGATCGGTTATGACCGGGCGGCGGAGGTGGCCAAAAAGGCGTACCGGGAGGACAAAACGATCCGGCAGGTGGTGGTGGAAGACGGGTTGCTGTCGGAGGAGGAGGCCGGCCGGGTGCTGGATGTCCGG
>JAJYSD010000378.1 GCA_021793745.1 Bacillota bacterium | reverse complement strand
CCGATCTACGCAAAAATTCAATGCGAAGAAAAAACGAAAGCGAGGCCGATGGACCTCGCTTAAATTCTGTCCAATTCCCCTGCCACGCCTCCACTTCAAACGCCTTCGCCCTGTTTGTTCAGCATCTGAAACACCTGCTCCACATCCTTGTCCCCTCTGCCGGAGAGGTTGACGATGAGAATTTGATCCTTCTCCATAGCGGGTGCCAGTTTGATCGCATGGGCAATGGCATGGGCGCTCTCCAGGGCCGGCAAAATGCCCTCCGTCCTGGCCAACAGTTGAAAGGCCTCCAGCACCTCTTCATTGGTGACAGTGACGTATTCGGCGCGCCCGGTTTCCTTCAGGTGGCTGTGCTCCGGGCCGATGCCGGGATAATCCAATCCCGCGGCGATGGAATAGGTGGGCTGTGGATTGCCCTGCTCATCCAGCAGGACGAGGCTTTTGAATCCGTGGAGCACGGCGGGGACGCCTTGGGTCAGTGTGGCCGCCTGTTCCGGCTCGACACCGATCAGCCGCACCGATTCCTCCTCCAGATAGTGGGCAAATGCGCCGATGGCGTTGCTTCCGCCGCCGACGCAGGCGATGATCGCATCGGGCAGCCGCCCTTCCTTCTCCAGGATTTGGCGCTTCGATTCTTCACTGATGATGGCCTGAAAATGCTTCACCATGGAGGGAAACGGGTGCGGTCCCACGGCGGAACCCAGCAGGTAGAAGGTATTTTGGTAGTTGGCGACCAGGTCGGCCAGGGCTTCATCCACCGCATCCTTCAGCCTCCCCTGCCCCTTGGACACCGGAACCACCCGGGCGCCCAAAAGTTCCATCCGAAATACGTTTAACGCCTGCCGACGGGTATCCTCCGCACCCATGTAGATGGTGCAGTCCATCCCGAACATGGCACAGGCGGTTGCCGTGGCCACCCCGTGTTGACCGGCGCCGGTCTCGGCGATGACCCGCGTGGCCCCCATCCGCTTAGCCAACAGGATTTGGCCGATGACATTGTTGATTTTGTGCGCCCCGGTATGGTTCAAGTCTTCACGCTTCAGATAAATTTTGGCACCCTTCAAGTGCTCCGTCAGATTCCGGGCATAGGTCAGGGGCGTTTCGCGGCCGACATACTCCCGCAAATAGTAAAGGTATTCCTCTTGAAAATCGGGATCATCCTTGTGCTTTTCAAACTGTTCCGCCAAGTAATCCAGCACTTCCTGGAGCTCCGGCGAAACAAAGCTACCGCCAAAACGACCGAAATACCCCTTCTCAGTCTCCACTCGGCTCATCTCGGTTCCTCCTCGTTCTCGCTTGAAAAATCAGCGTGTTGTTTTCTGCAGTATAGAGCTTGTCGGACGGCGTGTCAACCACCCCGCCCATGGATTTTCCGCGGAGGTCGCCTCTCCATCGAGGTGACCCCGGAACCCGGCCTGCAACCGGGTACATCGGCTCAGCGCTTGGTCGCTGGCCTCAGCCGACTCGAAGGGGCTCGGCATGATCGCTTGCCGAAGGAATCCCGTCTCGGGCATCTTCCATCGCCGGGCCAAAAGGGCGGCGTGCTCAGCCGGCCGTTTCCCCGGAACGAACACCGATCGCCCCGGCGAATCGGATGCCCGAAGGAGGGCGGCCGCGCCCCCATCGCCTGCGCCCCGGGCTCAATCACCCGCAATCGGATGGCCCAAGGAGCGGATCCGAAGCGCCCCCAAGCGCGGGCTTCGCTTGCGTTTCCGGAATAGGCGAACAAGGGGCTCATCGGCATCCGGAACACGCATCTACCGCTGCGCCGCCGGGGATTCCCATGGAAAAAGCGGGCGGGGAAGAAGCCTTCTCCTGCCCTGCCCGCTGCCTCTTGGCGGTACCCGCAGCCGATTTGACTTACTTCGTACAGGGACGGGGAGTGTCGTGAACCGGCGGCGGCGCCGGGGGCAAATCCGGCTTTTGCCCCAATGCCGGGGGGTGTTTGACGTAATTGAAGGTGCCCCTCTTGTCGGGGGCGGTGCCGTAGGCCCACCGGCCGCAGGCGCTTTCGTTCCCTTTGGAGAAATTGAACAAGGTATAGGCCACTTCGTTGATTTGGTATTCCCGCGGAAAGGTGGTGGGAACCACTTTCCCTCCTTCACAGGCCTCCAATTCCTTGATCGCCGCCATCCACTGATTCTGATGCATGTTGTCCCGGGCGATCAGCCAGGACAGCATGTCTTTGACGCCGCGGTCATCCGTCATCTCCCACAGGCGGACCGCCTGCAGGCGCCCCTGGGATTCGGCATTCAAATTGGCCCGGAAATCGGCAAGCAAGTTGCCGCTGGCGATGGTATATCGCGCGTTCCAGGGATAACCGACGCTGTCCGTCGGAGTGGCCCCCAATCCGGAAACGATGACGTGTTGGGGATTCATTCCCCCCATCACCGCCTCGATCACCGGATTTTTGGCCGCCTCCTCCTGGTCTTTGACGGGCGCATTGTCCAACAGCCGGGCGATCATCGTGGCGATCATCTCGATATGGGCTAACTCTTCGGTGCCGGTATCCAGCAACAAATCCCGGTATTTGGATTTGGTTTTGCACCGGCAGTTCCACCCCTGAAACAAATACTGCATGGCGACGGTGATTTCGCCGAACTGACCGCCGAGAATTTCCTGCAACTTTTTGGCGTAGACCGGATCCGGACGTTCGGGTTTGGCCTCGTATTGCAGTTCCTTCACATGAAAAAACATGGAGATGCCTCCCGTGCAAGTGTGTGCTCTCTTCCCAGCCTATGACACACCCACCCA
>JAJYSD010000377.1 GCA_021793745.1 Bacillota bacterium | reverse complement strand
AGCGAGCGGACGGGAAAACGGGTCGTCGATGCGGAGGAGGCGGTGATGGAGCGATTTCAAGAATACCGGTGGCCGGGAAACGTCCGCGAGTTGGAAAATGTGGTGGAAGCCGCCGTGCACTTGACGAACCGGGAAACCATCACCCTGGAAGATCTGCCGGAGCACCTGTTGGTGGAGCCGGTTCGGCTGGAGGAACACGGAAGCCTCAAGGAAATCCTGGCACGCGCCGAAAAGCAGGCCATCGAACTGGCCCTGCACAAGGCGAAGGGCAACAAATGGGAGGCGGCCAAAATTCTGGGGATCGGGAAGTCGAGCCTCTACGAAAAGCTGAAAAAATACGGCCTGTAACCGTTCCGGATTTCCGGAAATCCTCCGGAAATCCAGAACCTCGCAGGACAGGCCTTCAGGGGTCCGATCCAACCCCCTTTCCGCATTTCCGGAAAGGGGGTTCTTCATTTGCAGCACGAAAGCATGCCCATCCGACGATCCCGGGGGCAATGGCCTCCGGACGGGCTGGCATCCCTTTTGCTTAATCACCGGTTGAAGCCAAAACCGGAAAAGGAGGAGTCGCGTTGGTCGAAAACAAGGTTTTGTTGATCACCGGAGCCGCCAGCGGCATCGGCCATGAAATCGGTTGCCACTTCTTAAAGCACGGTGCCAAGGTGGTGTTTACGGACATCGATGAAAAAAAGCTGACGGAAAAAACGGAGGATTTACGGCGTCAGGGGTATGACTGCATCGGGGTGAAGTGCGACGTCACCGTCGAAGAGGAGGTGAAGCGGGCCATCGATGCGACGGTGGAAGCCTACGGCACCGTCGATGTGTTGATCAACAACGCCGGCCTGCAACATGTGGCGAAGATCGAAGAGTTCCCCACCGAACGGTTCGAGTACCTGTTGAAGGTGATGCTAGTGGCTCCCTTTATGGCCATCAAGCACGTCTTTCCCATCATGAAGAAACAAAAGTCCGGGCGCATCATCAATATCGCCTCCATCAACGGATTGATCGGTTTTGCGGGAAAGGCGGCCTACAACAGTGCCAAGCACGGGGTCATCGGATTGACCAAGGTGGCGGCGCTGGAAGCGGCGGATACGGGGATCACTGTCAACGCCCTGTGTCCGGGTTATGTGGACACGCCCCTGGTCCGGGGTCAGTTTGAAGATTTGGCCAGGACCCGGAACCTCCCGGTGGAAAAGGTGCTGGACGAAGTGCTGTATCCCTTGATTCCCCAAAAACGGCTGCTGTCGGTCCGGGAAATCGCCGACTACGCCCTGTTTTTGGCCAGCGACAAGGCCAAGGGAGTCACGGGCCAGGCGGTCGTCCTGGACGCCGGATACACCGCCCAATGAGCGGACCAAAAAAGCGAACCGGGAAAGGGGAGATTCGATGCTCGGCATCTTGATCGGCCTGATCGTATTGATGGTGTTGGCTTACCGGGGCTGGTCCATCCTCTGGGTCGCCCCGATCTCCGCCGGGGTTGTCGCCCTCACCGGCGACCTCGACCTGTTGGATGCCTACAAGGATACGTACATGGGCGGTTTCGTCGGCTTCGCCCAGCAATGGTTTCCAGTCTTCATGCTCGGCGCCGTTTTCGGAAAGTTGATGGAAGATACGGGAATGGCCCAGTCCGTGGCCGTCTCCCTGTCCCGATTGATCGGCAAAAAACGGGCCATCCTGGGGGTATTCCTCGCATCCGCCGTGTTGACCTACGGCGGAGTCAGCCTGTTCGTGGTCGTGTTCGCCGTCTACCCTCTGGCCATCAGCCTTTTCCGGGAGGCCAACCTCCCCCGGCGGTTGATCCCCGGAACGGTGGCCCTGGGGGCCTTCACCTTTACCATGACGGCTATGCCCGGCACCCCCCAAATCCAAAACCTGATTCCGATGCAATATTTCCACACCACGCCGACGGCCGCCCCGATCATCGGAATCGTGGCCAGCCTGATCATGGGAGTGGGAGGCTATCTGTATCTTCGCTGGCGGGAAAAGGCGCTCTTGACCCGAGGAGAGCATTTTACGGAACCGGATCAACAAAAGGTCGCGGAGCAAGACCAAAAGCTCCCCCACCCCCTGCTCTCCCTGCTGCCGTTGATCACCGTCCTGGTCACCTTGAACCTGCTTCAATGGGACATCATCGTCGCCTTGCTGTCGGGAATCTTGCTCATCCTGATTCTGAATTTCCAAAAAGTGAAGTCCTTCGTCAAGGCCATCAATGCAGGCGCCGTCGGATCCGTCACGGCGATTATCAACACGAGCGCGGCGGTGGGATTCGGCACTGTCGTCAAGGCCGTTCCCGGCTTTGAAACCATGACAAACCTGCTGATCAACATGAAGGGAAATCCCCTGATTTCCGAAGCGATCGCCGTCAACCTGTTGGCCGGGGCCACCGGATCCGCCTCCGGCGGCATGGGAATCGCTCTGGAGGCCTTGGGACAGAAGTATTATGAACTCGCCCTTTCCATCGGCATCTCACCGGAAGCCTTCCATCGGATCGCCTCCCTGGCTTCCGGCGGATTGGACACCCTTCCCCACAACGGAGCGGTGTTGACCCTGCTGACGATCACGGGCATGTCCCATAAGGACAGCTATTTGGACATCTTCGTGGTATCCCTCCTCATCCCGCTCCTTTCCGTCGTTGCGGCGATCGTCCTGGCAGCCTTCGGCATTTATTGATCCGTATTTTTTCCCTTCCGGCCGATCGGAGGGACACAAGGGCAAACCCAGCGGATTTCCGCTGGGTTTGTCCCGATCTTTAAGGAAAACGGAGATCGGA
>JAJYSD010000376.1 GCA_021793745.1 Bacillota bacterium | reverse complement strand
CCCGGGATCCGGACCCATTCGCGATATGTATGCACCCCAGCGCTGTCGGGCGGCATACCGCGGGGAAACCGCTGCTCGCAAGCCGGTTTGGAGCGATGGTTGATTTTTTATAGAATCCCCTGGGCCGGCTCCCTGACCAGATCTTCGCTGGCCTTGCGATACGCTTCCAGAACCGCGGCTTCAATTTTTTCCCTCATCACCGGTGATATCGGGTGGGCAATATCGCGAAATTCCCCGTCCGGTGTTCGCTTGCTGGGCATCGCAACGAACATGCCCTTCTTCCCATCGATCACCCGAATGTCGTGGACGACGAATTCACCGTCAATCGTGATGGAAACGATGGCACGCATCCGTCCTTCGGGATACACGCGGCGCAACCGCACCTCTGTCACTTCCAAGTCGATTTCACCACCCATTTCCAAAGATGTCGTCAATGAACTATTCCACGCGGATGGTGAAATTCCTTCCAGCCCGTTCGATTTTTGTGAATTTTAGTCGACAGCGGCGATCACTTCGATTTCGATCCCGACATCCTTGGGGAGGCGGGAAACCTCCACGCAGGACCGGGCCGGACGGTGTTCCGAAAAATAAGTGGCGTACACTTCGTTCACCTTGGCGAAATCCTCCATATCAGCCAGGTACACCGTCGTTTTGACCACCCGGTTCAAATCGGTGCCCGCCGCCTGCAAAACGGCCCGGAGATTGGAAAACACCTGATGGGTTTGCTCCACGATATCCCCGGTGACGAGCTCCCCCGTCGGTTTCAGGGGAATTTGCCCGGAGGTGAACACCCAGTTCCCCACCCGCATCGCTTGCGCGTAGGGTCCGATCGCCGCCGGCGCCTGATCCGTTTGAATCGGTTTCATTGAAATTCCACTCCCTTTGTAAAGAGATTGCCGAAGGACACCGCGATTTTCCTGCTCTTCAGGTCAATGTTGTCCACCGTTGCCAAGGAGACGTAATCCTCCACCAAACGTTCCCGGGCGGGGGATTCCACCATGACACACACGCCGATCACCTCCGCCCGAAACTCCGCCAGCAGGTCCACCATCCCCCGCACGGTTCCCCCCGCTTTCATGAAATCATCGACGATCAGGACGCGGGAGCCCTCCTTCAGACTGCGTCGCGCCAGGGAAAAGGTCCGGATGAGCCGGCTGGAACCGGAAACGGCGTTGATGGTCACCACCGACCCCTCGGTCACCCGGCTGTCCCGGCGAATGATCGCCACAGGGGTGTTCAGCTGGGTGGCCGTGGCATAGGCGAGCGGAATTCCCTTGGTTTCGACGGTCACCACCGCGTCGATCCGTTCCCCTGCGAACAGCGTCGCCCAGATCAGGCCGATCTCCCGGAGCAACACGGGATCGCCCAGGATATCCGACAGATACAGGTATCCCCCGGGCAGAATGCGGTCCGGATCGGCCAACCGGTCGCACAATTCCCTCATGACCCCTTCGGTCCGCTCCCGGCCGACTCGGGGGATGAAACGAACACCGCCGGCCGCCCCGGCGACGGTTTCCAGCACGCCCACCCCCTGCTCCCCGAGCACCCCGTGAATAATATCCAGATCCTCACTGATGGACGACTTGGCCGTCCCGTACCGCTCGGCGAAGGTTCCGAGGGGTATTAGCTTATGGGGCTCTTGGATCAGTAACCGCGTCATATCTACCAACCGTGCGCTCCGTCTCCACTTTTTCATCGATCGCCCTCCGACACTCAGCCGTGTATCAAACGAAATATATCACGCAGCCCGGGGATGTTCAAGGGATGCGAATGCCGAAACCGAAGACTCCGCTTCCCCTTCTGAGACCGACAACGCTTCAAGGATTGCCTAGCATCCGGACGGCATACACCTGCCGGCAAAATCCCCGCAGGGCATTGACAATCCGGCGCGCCCGCGATTCGCGGTCGACCAGCCCGAAGACGCTGGGGCCGCTTCCCGACATCAACACCCCGTCGGCGCCAAAGCGGCGAATCCGCTCCTTCAGCCGCCCCACTTCCGGGAAAAGCTCCAGGGTCACCCCTTCGAGCACGTTTCCCAGGCCTCGACAGATGGCCGGATAATCGGAGCGGGACAGGGCCTCGATCATCTTCTCCGTATCCGGACGGTGGGAAATGCGCTCGGTATCCAGCCGGCGAAACACATCGGCGGTGGAGATGCCGTGGGGCGGCTTGGCCAGCACCACCCAGCAGGGCGGAGGAGGCGGCAGCGGCTGGAGGATCTCGCCGCGCCCCCGGGCCAGGGCCGTTCCCATCCGGACGCAATAGGGCACATCGGATCCCAGCTCCGCTCCCAACTCCACCAGCTCGTCGAGACTCAGTCCCAATTTCCACATCCGGTTCAACCCGCGAAGGGTGGCCGCCGCGTCGCTGCTGCCTCCGGCAAGCCCCGCGGCCACGGGAATTTTTTTGTGGATAAAGATGTGAACCCCCTGCCGGATGCCGAATCGCTCCCGGAGCAGGGATGCCGCCCGGTAGGCCAAGTTTCGTTCATCCTGGGGCACCAGTCCCGACGTGCTGTCCAGGTGGATCTGTCCGTCGTCCGTTTCCCTCAAATCGATCCGATCGGCCAGATCGATGGTGGTCATGATCATCTCCAATTCATGATAGCCGTCATCCCGCTTATGTAATGCATCCAACGTCAGGTTGATTTTTGCAGGTGCCTTTTCCGAGAAGATCATCAATCGTTGCTGACCCCCCAATCCTATCCCTACGACCAACCCACAATGAGATCCCATGTTGAACGGATGTCTCTCCAATTTTATCATGTCTGGGGCC
>JAJYSD010000375.1 GCA_021793745.1 Bacillota bacterium | reverse complement strand
GGGGGCGGCCCCCCTTTTTTACCCTCCGTCCTTGGGAATGGTCACCGTTTTGCTGAGGAGGGAAGGACGGACGAGGCGGAAGCGCGGATCGTAAATCGTCACCCGGTAAGCGTCGCCCTTTTCGGTCACCGCCGCCCCGTAGAAGGGGACAAAGCGGGCGATGGCTTTGGCTTCCGGGTCCTGGAGGGCCTCGGCGACGGCGGGATGATGCCGGTGATTGGGGATCACCTTTTCCTTGACCGGCGGTGCGAAGGCTGCGGTCCGCCAGTATTCGAAACGGTCATCCCGCTGGACGATGATCTGGAACTGGGTGGGCACAAACTGGGCGGAAGTGGCCACCCGGTCGTATCCGTCGGGGATGCGCTCCACCGCCACGGCGGCCTGGAGTCCCTGCAGTGCCACGTAACAGGTGATGCCCACCCATGCCCATCGAAAAGCCTTGGTTCTGGAGATGAATCGGCGGGTCAGCCAGGCGGCAAGGAGAATCAGGAGAAGAACGGCATCGACGATCGGCAGGATGCCGAGGGAGTACCGTCCCCGGTCGAAGGGTTCCCAGATGCCCGTTCCCCAACTGTTGAACAGGTCGAACAAGATGTGGATGACCACCCCGGCCAAAGCCAGGAGGTATGCCTTTTTCCAGCGGACCGAGCGGTTGAATAAAGCGACGATTCCCAGTGCGGCAAGCGCCATGACCGGAGCAAACAGGAACGAGTGGGTGAAGGCGCGGTGCCACGTGAGATACGCTTCGTCACCGATGAAGGAGGTAAAGGACTCGATGTCGGGAATTTCCGCGCCGAGGACGGCGGCGGAGGCATATCCGATCCGTTCCTTTCGGCTCAAGTCCTTGGTGTCCGTAGCCGAATACAGGGCGTAACCTAGGAGACCATGGGTCAGGTTGTCCATTCCGTACCCCCCATTTCATTGGCGTGCTGCGGGTCAGTCCTTTTCCGCAGCCAGGGATTGGGCGCTCCCGCCCGGGATCAGGAAATAGGCGGAGGCGAGGGTCAGAACGCTGAGGGCAGCAGCGGTGAAAAAGGTGGTGTCCAGGGACAGGGCCAAAAACTGGCTCACCTGATCGGCCACCGATGGGGGAAGGGTAGCCAGGCCTTCCGGGTGGGTGATCCCCTGGGCTTCCTGCAGTTGTCGGATGGTTTCCGGATCGAGTTGGCCTTGTCGATCGGCGAGGAAAGAATCAATGTGTTTCCGGAGCTGTGAGATCATCACGGCGCCCAGGATCGTGACACCGACGGCACCGCCCAGCGTGCGGGCGAACATTTGGGACGAGGTGGCCGCACCGCGCCGGTCCGTATCCACGGCGTTCTGCACCGCCACGATATAGGTGGTCATCGAAAGTCCCAGCCCCAGGCCGAGAACGAACATGGATCCCAGGACCAGGAGATAGGGGGTTTCCGCATCCATCCAGATAAAGAGGGCCGCCGCCGAACTGATCAGCGATACCCCGGCGAGAATGGGAGGGCGATAGCCGCTTCTCAGCATCCACCGTCCAGCCACGACGGAAGCGGTGCTCCACCCCAACACCTGCGGCGTGATGGCCAGACCGGCCAGGGTGGCGCTTTTCCCCAGAACGCTTTGGACAAACAGGGGAACGAAGGAGATGGCTCCGAACATGCCGATCCCCGTGAGAAATGCCGTCAAATTGCTGGAGTAGATGATCCGATTTTTAAACAGCTCCACCGGGAGGAAGGGTTGGCTTTCCCGCCGCTCCCACAGGATAAAGGCCGTGAGCAGAAGGGCGGCCAGGATCAGCAGCAACCACACGGCCGGGGCGTTCCAGCCCAGACTGCCCACCTGTTGAGTGGCGAACAGAAAGGTGAAAACGGACACCATCAGCAGCAGGGCACCCACGATGTCGATGCGGAGCCGTTTGTCCGCCTTCCGGTTCGGGAGAAAGGCGATAATGATGGAGATGACGAACAGGCCGAAGGGAAGATTAAACCAGAAGATCCACCGCCAGGAGAAATGGTCGATCGTCCAACCGCCGACAAAGGGGCCGATCAGCGCCGCCAGTCCCCACACGGATGAAAACCATCCCTGGATCCGGGCGCGTTGTTCGAAGGGATAAATGTCCCCGACGATGGTCAGGGCCACGGGCATCACACCTCCGGCCCCCAACCCCTGGATGATCCGGAAGAAGACCAATTGCTCCATCGATCGGGAAAGCCCGCACAGGGCCGAACCTCCTATAAACAGCAGGACGGCGATGATGAATACCCGCTTGCGCCCGTACAGGTCGGCCAACTTGCCGTAGATGGGCACCGTCGTCGTGTTGGCCAGCATGAAGGCGGAAAAGACCCAGCTGTACAATGAAAGCCCTCCCAGGGCGGATACGACGGTGGGCATGGCCGCATTGACGATGGTGGCTTCCACTGCCGCCAAAAACATGGCCACCATGAGGGCCGCCGTGATGATGATCCGCCGTGATGCACTCATGGCGGAGGGATGGTCTGTTGTTGTGGCGGACATCGATCATCTCACCTTTCGCTTCAATCCATTGACGCTAAAGACACGTATCTCTATCTTAGTCTTTATGCGTCCGCTTCGGCAAGACGCTCTTGGTCCCGCCCTGACGGGGGCAAGATTCGGGAGGACGGTGCCGGAGGATTTTTTCCGACGATGAAGGCAAGATAGGAAATGACGACGGCGGGAGGGGATCACCGCCCATGCGATGATGCCGGGCGCGGTGGTCACCGGCCCGAGGAAGTGGTCCTGCGCCGTTTGTTGGGTTTCCGATTCGGCCGCATCGATGGCAGGCGAGGCGATCG
>JAJYSD010000374.1 GCA_021793745.1 Bacillota bacterium | reverse complement strand
AAGTGGAAGCCCGCCGAAAGCGGCGGGCTTTTTTTATGCAAAAAAAAATGGCTCCCTGAAAGAGGGAGCCCATGGTATCCGCCCCTCGGCGGATACGGTATGGGAGAGGAGAAACCGGAGGAAGAGCTTATGGGGAAACTAAGTCTTCTTCGCGGTGACGGCATCCTCCTGTGCCGTCACTTCTATCTTTTCCCATGCGACAGGAATATATACACGGTCCCTGTAATTTTTCACGGAAAAGGGTGAACTCCTCCGTTTTTCTTTCGAAGGGTTTTTGTGGTAGGATTAATTATGTTCACTCCGCCGTGGGGGGTGTCAGGATGCGGGTGATCGCCGGTTCCGTCCGCGGCATTCGGTTGAAGATGGTCCCCGGCAACCACGTTCGGCCGACGTCGGACCGGGTGAAGGAAACCCTCTTTCAGGTGATCGGTCCCTATTTCGACGGGGGCTGGGTCCTGGACTTGTTTGCCGGAACAGGTGCCCTCGGCATCGAAGCCATGAGCCGGGGATGCGATCGAGCCGTCTTTGTCGATCGGTCCCACGCAAGTGTGCGCACCGTCAAGGAAAATTTGCAAAAAACCGGATTCATCGAGCGTTCGGAGGTGTACCGGGAGGATGCCCGAAGCGCTTTGCGGAAGCTGGTCCGGCGGGGAGTTCGCTTTCGGCTGATTTTCCTGGACGCCCCCTTCCGGGAGGACCTGCTCAAACCGACGCTGAGGCAAATTGCCGCCCACTCGCTGCTTCAGGAGGACGGGATTGCCGTTGCCGAACATGATGCTCGCAACCCTCCCCCGGATCAGTTTGCAACGCTCAGGGCCTATCGAAGGATGAGCTTCGGCGAAGGGGCCATCACGCTGTATGCCCCGGATGCGGATGAATGAGACGAAGGAGTTGGCGAATATGGGTATAGCCGTATATCCAGGCAGTTTCGACCCGATTACATACGGTCATTTGGACATCATTCAGAGGGGGCGACGGGTCTTTGATCGCCTGATCGTCGCTGTGCTGCACAACGCCTCCAAGCAGCCCCTGTTCACCCTGGAGGAGCGGATGTACTTGATCCGTGAAGTGACGAAGGAGATGCCCAATGTGGAGGTGGACAGCTTCGACGGATTGTTGGTCGACTATATCCGCTCCATCCAGGCCGATGTGATTTTGCGGGGGCTTCGGGCGATCTCCGACTTTGAATACGAATTGCAGATTGCCTCCATCAACCGGGAGATGAACAAGGAGGCGGAAACCCTGTTCATGATGACGAACAATAAGTATTCCTTTCTCAGTTCGAGCATTGTCAAAGAATTTGCCAAATACGGCGCCGATGTCGGAGAGTTGGTCCCCGATGTGGTAAAAAAGGCGTTGATGGCCAAATACGGCCATCAACAGGCGGGGGAATAAGCTTTACGAAAACCGTCGGCGGATGGTCCAGATCCATCGGAAGACCGTCGCGACGAGGATCATCCCGGTGAGCAGGAGGAGCATCCACCCGCCGATGTTCACGAATCGTTCCAGCATGGACGACCACCCTGCGGCGGGAACCTGCTGCAAAAAGGCCGGAACGGCGGCATCGGACAGCAGGTATTGGTGAACGGGATCCCAAATGATCAGGGTGATCAGACCGGCAAGGACCCCGTGCAAAAGTCGGGCGAAAAAGTAGGGCGTGTATCGGATATCGGTACTGCTTAAAATGCTGGCGACCTGGGCGTGAACCGAAAGGCCGCTCCAGGCGGTGATCGCGCCGACGATGGCGATTTTATGGGCCATGTCCACCGTTTCCGGCGCGACGCTGGCCTTCTGGGCTCCCAGGGTGATTTCAAAGGTTCCGGTAATCAGGGACGAGGCCAACTCCGCCGGCATTTGCAAGATCGTGAGCAGTAGGCCGAAGATGCCTTCAAGCAACCCGCTGACTCCGATGAGTGCCATCGCGTTGGTGATGACGGAGAACATGATAATGTATCCCCCGACGAGGAGCAGGGTTTGGATGGACGAGGTGACGGAGTCCCCCATCAGTTGTCCCAGACTGCGTCCATCCTTCAGCCGGGCCTGGTGCATGGCCCGGAACGCTCGCAGGAGAAAGAAGGTTTGATCGGTGGGAACAGGCGGCGTGGAATCTCCGCGCGGATCGTGGAACCGCAGTGCCAGACCGACCAACAGGCTGGATGTGTAGTGGGCGATGGCGATCACCACGCCGAGGGTGACGTCGTGAAAAAATCCGACGGCTACGGCTCCAAACATGAACAGCGGATCCGCGGTATTGGTGAAGGAAACCAGTCGTTCACCCTCGGAGCGGGAGAGCAGCTTCTGCTCCCGAAGGCGGGCCGTCAGTTTGGCACCGATCGGATATCCCGATGCCAGCCCCATCGCCATGACAAAGGCACCCGCTCCGGGGACGCGGAAAAGGGGGCGCATGAAGGGCTCCAGCAGAACGCCCATAAAATGGACGACGCCAAAACCCATCAGGATTTCCGAAGCGATAAAAAAGGGAAGCAGGGCGGGAAAAACCACATCCCACCAGATTTTCAGCCCTTTCAAGGCGGAATCAAAGGCTTGCTCCGGATACAGAAGCAACGAGAGAACCAAAAAAGCCGCCACTGTTCCAAACAGGATCGTTTTTAAATGGTTACTGTGTACTGAGGTCCTGGTTTGCACCTTCGTTCCTCCCGTTCTGGCAGTGTTTGATAACATGTCTACGCGAAGGAGTGCGCAAATAGACCGCTCGTCTAATCCGGCGGGCGGCGGATGTTTGCTTGAGTAAAGGAGGCGAATCCCTTGTCTCGGCCAAAAGT
>JAJYSD010000373.1 GCA_021793745.1 Bacillota bacterium | reverse complement strand
AGAGATCCGAACAAACGCCGCCGCAGGATGCCCTTCATCTCCGCTTCCCGCCGCTTTTCGGGCCGACGCCACCGCCGCTCCGGGGCGGTCCGGCGACAGGGCCGGGAAAGCCCGGGACGCACCCTCTGAAGCAGCCGGCCGGTCGGCAGCCAACCGTTCCAGGTCCTCCAGCGCATCGGCCAGGATCTTGACACCCTCCTCATGCAGATTGATGCGACCGGAAATGCGAACCGGCCGGTCCGTCTGCAGCAAAGGCCGGTACTGCCGATAGGTCCGGGGGAAGAGGATCACCTCCACCTGCCGGGACCAATCCTCCACCGCGGCAAAGGCCATCGGTTCCCCCTTCCGGGTGGTGATCGGCTTTATATGGGTGATCATCCCGGCGATGGAAACCCGTTCGCCGTCTCGACACTCCTCCAGCTCGGCGAGGGTGTGGGTCGTGAGCCGGGGCAGCATCTCCCGATATCCGTCCAGCGGATGGCCGGAAAGATACAATCCGAGCAGTTCCCGTTCCATTTCGAGGATTTCCCGGCGGGTAAACGGGGCGGTGCCGCTGTAATCGAACCGGGGAGAGGAGAGGGTCAGGCCCTCATCCTCGAAGAGATCCAGCTGATCCTCGGAGCGCAGTTGTTGAAAAGCGCTTCCCCGCTCAATCGCTTCGTCCAGCATGGCCAATTGCATGGCCCGATGCCCGTCCAGGGACTCGGTGGCTCCGCACTGGATGAGGGATTCCAACACCCGCCGGTTCACATGGCGCAGATCCACCCGTGCGCAAAGATCGAACAAATCCCGGAAAGGCCGCCGTTTCCGCTCCCGAAGAATGGCTTCAATCGCCTGGGTTCCCACGTTTTTCACCGCCTCCAGGCCGAAGCGGATCGCTTCGCCCTCCACCCGGAAGGTGCGGCCACTCCGGTTGACATCCGGAGGAAGAACTGCAATCCCCATCCGGCGGCATTCCTCGATGTATTCGGCCATTTTCCCCTGGCTGCCCATCACCGTCGTCAGCAGCGCAGCCATGAAGGCCAGGGGGTGGTTGGCCTTCAAATAGGCGGTCTGATAAGCCAGCACCGCATAGGCGGCGGAGTGGCTGCGGTTAAACCCGTAATCGGCAAAACGGACGATCAGGTCGTAAACCCGGCTCCCGGTCTCCTCATCGTATCCGTTGGCCCGGCATCCGGCGAGAAAGGCGTCCCGCTGCTCATTCAACAGCTCCCGCTGCTTCTTGGACACCGCCCGGCGCAGCAGATCGGCTTGACCCAGGGTGAATCCGGCCATCCGGGAGGCGATCTGCATGATCTGCTCCTGGTAGACGATGATCCCGTAGGTATCCTTCAGGATCGGCTCCAGGTCGGGATGGGGATAATCCACCGGCTCCCTGCCGTGCTTCGCCCGGATGAAGCGGGGAATCTGCTCCATGGGACCGGGTCGATACAGGGCCAGCACCGCGATGAGATCCTCGAAGCAGGAGGGCTTGAGTTCCCTGAGCACCCGGCGCATCCCCGTGGACTCCAGCTGAAAGACGCCGATGGTCTCCCCCTGGCCCAACATCCGGTAGGTTGCCTCATCTTCCATATCCATCCGGTCGAAGCGGATCTCCCGGCCCTCCGTCTCCCGGATGATCCCGATGGCCCGCTCGATCACCGTCAGGTTGCGGAGGCCGAGGAAATCCGCCTTCAACAGGCCGATCTTCTCCAGCACATCCATCGGATACTGGGTAAGACTGCCCCCGTCGCTTCCCCGCATCAGGGGGACGTGTTCCGTCAGCGGCTCTTCGGAAATCACCAACCCGGCGGCGTGGGTGGAGGCGTGCCGGGGAAGACCCTCCACCTTTTCCACCACTTCCATCAGCCGGGCCATCTGCGGATTTTGATCACACAGCTCCTTCAACCGCGGCTCGGCTTGAAACGCCTTTTCCAGGGTCATCCCCGGAGCGGCGGGAATCATCTTGGCCGCCCGATCCACTTCGGCATAGGGAAGCCCCATCACCCGTCCCACGTCCCGCACCGCCGCCCGGGGAGCCATCGTCCCGAAGGTGATGATCTGCGCAACCCGGTCCGGCCCGTATTTGCGGGAGACGTACTCAATCACCTCATCCCGCCGCTCGTAATTGAAATCGATGTCGATATCCGGCATGCTGATCCGCTCCGGATTGAGAAACCGTTCAAAGAGCAGGCCGTATCGAAGCGGATCAATATCGGTGATGCGAAGGACGTAGGCGACCAGGCTGCCCGCGGCGGAACCCCTGCCGGGACCGGTGGCGATGCCCCGCTCATGGGCGAATCGGACAAAGTCCCACACGATGAGAAAGTAATCGGAGAACCCCATCCGCTCAATGACATCCAGTTCATAGCGCAGCCGCTGTCGCACTTCGGGGGTGATGGAACCGTAGCGCTCCACCGCTCCCTTCCGGCACAGCTCACGCAGATAGGAGGTAGCCGTGTGGCCCTCGGGAACGGGAAAACGCGGTAATAGCCGCTCGCCCAGGGGAATCTCCACCCGACAGCGCTCCGCGATCCGCACGGTATTGCGGATCGCCTCCGGCACATCGGCAAAGAGCCCGACCATCTCGTCCGGCGACTTCAGATAAAATTCCTCGGTGGGAAAGCGCATCCGGTCTTCTTCATCCAGCCTCCGACCCGTACCGATGCACAGCAGGCAATCCTGGACCCCGTGATCCTGCCGGTTGATGTAGTGGACATCGTTGGTGGCGACCAGGGGCAGGCCCGTCTCCTCCGCCAGGGCGATCAAGTGCCGATTCACCTTCATCTCCTCCGGCAACCCGTGGGACTGGAGTTCGAGAAAAAAATTCCC
>JAJYSD010000372.1 GCA_021793745.1 Bacillota bacterium | reverse complement strand
ACGGTCCGACGGCGAGGTGGAAAAGCACCGGGTGGGTCCCATCGCCACCAATGAGGAAGGCGGGCAAACCAAGAGCGGTGTGATCGACGCCTTCATGGAGAGCCTCCTCCGGAAGACGCCTCCGCTCATTCCCGGAGAAGAGGGGATGAAATCCCTGAATGTCATCCTGGCCGCCCTTCAGGCGTCGCAGGAAAACCGGATTGTCGATGTAAAACCATGATGGATAGAGTGGAGTGAAACCATGCGGAAAAAGTGGCGTTTCGGGATTGTCGGGGCAGGGGGCATTTCCGAAATTCATATCAAAACCCTGGCAAAGGAGCCCCGTGCAGAAGTGGTGGCCATTTCGGATCTGGCCATCGACCGGGCGCGGGAACGGGCGCAGAGTCACGGGATCCCGCATATCTACGAGGATTTTCGAGACCTGATCCGGCGGGGGGATGTGGACGCCGTCATCGTCTGCGTCCCCAATGATCTCCACGCGCCGGTGGCGATCGAGGCCCTCCGCGCCGGCAAACATGTGCTCTGTGAAAAGCCGATGGCCCTCAATGCCGATCTGGCCCGGAAGATGGCGGAGGTTGCCGAAGAGACGGATCGATTGCTGATGATCGGCCAAAACAATCGCTTCCACAGCGAGATCTCCCTGTTGAAGGAATTGATTGAAAAGGGAAAATTAGGCCAAATTTACCATGCAAAGACGGGGTGGATTCGCCGAAACGGCATTCCCGGCTGGGGGAGCTGGTTTACGTCGATGGAGAGGGCCGGCGGCGGTCCCCTGATCGATATCGGCGTCCACATGCTGGACCTGACCCTGTGGCTGATGGGCTTCCCCAAGCCCCGGGCCGTCTTCGGCCGAACCTATGGGGTATTCGGTCCGAGGAAAAAGGGGTTGTCCAGCTACGGCTCGATCAACGAGCGGGGGGTCTTCGACGTTGAAGATCTGGCCGTGGCGATGATCCGGTTTGAAGGGGGGACCACCCTGACGCTGGATGTCAGCTGGGCCGCCTACGTGGAGCGGGATCGGGTCTTCGTCAACCTGTTCGGCAGCGAAGGCGGCGCCGCCGCGGAGCTCCACGACCGGAAGGTCACCCTGTTTCACGAGGAGGGAGACACGCCGGTGGATTCGGTATACCGGCCGGCCCGCCGGGATGATCGCCTCCACTTGCTGAAAAATTTCATCGACAGCATCGAAGGGAAGGCGGAGCCCATCTGCACGCCGGAACACGGCATCTATATTCACCGAATCCTGGATGCCATCTATCAATCCTCCCAGACGGGCAAACTGGTGGAACTCGATTGAGACGAAAAGGGGGTGATGGTCCGAGGAGAACCGCCTGCTCAATCCAGAGGAGGACAGCACCATCTCGTAAAGGGGGAGCATGTCATGCGTTGGTGGAAAACATTCGGAGCCGTCAGTTTGGCATTGGTGTTGGTTTTGGTGACGGCGGCCTGCGGTGCCAATTCCGACAGCGAATCGGGCGGAGGCGATGGAGAACAGGTGACCATCGTCTACGCCCGGGGCAAGGATGACACGGGATCCACCCAGGAGCTGGTGAAAGCCTTTGAAAAGAAGCATCCGAACATCAAGGTCAAGTTTAAGGAAATGCCGACGGATACGGGTACCAGCCATGATCAATATGTGACGATGCTTTCCGCCCAGTCCTCGGAAATCGACGTGATGGATGTGGATGTGATTTGGCCGGCGGAATTCGCCCAAGCCGGATACCTGCAGGATCTGGATCGTTTTATCCTGCGGGACAACATCGACATGAGCCAGTATATTCCCGGAGCGGTGGAGGCCGGCAACTACAACGGGAAACAGTGGGCCATGCCCAAGTTTATCGACGCGGGTCTTCTCTATTACCGCAAGGATATCGTGAAGGAACCTCCCAAAACCTGGGATGAGCTGATCGAGGTCGCCAAGAAACAGAAGGGCAAGAAGGGAACCAAGTCCGGCTTTGTGATGCAGGCTGCCCAGTACGAGGGCTTGGTCTGTAATTTCATCGAATTTGCCGGAGCCTACGGCGGCCGGATCCTGGACGACAAGGGCAATGTGGTGATCAACTCGCCGGGAACGGTGAAGGGTCTGGAGAAGATGATCGAGGTCGTCAAGTCCGGTGCGGTGCCCGGAAATATTCTGGCGATCAAGGAGCCGGAAACCCACACGATGTACAAAGAAGGGGAGTCGGTGCTGGCCCGCAACTGGCCGTACATGTTCTCCATCCTTCAAAACCCCGATGAATCGAAGGTCGTGGATCAAGTGGGAGTCGCCCCGCTGCCGAAAGGGGACAAGGCGTCCACTGCGGCGCTGGGGGGCTGGATGATGGGGATCAATAAGTATTCCAAGAACAAAGAGGCGGCCTGGGAGTTTGTCAAATTCGTCACGGGTCCCGAAGGCCAGAAGATTTCTGCTCTCTACAGCCATTCGCCGACCTATTTGCCAACCTATGACGATCCGGAAGTCCAAAAAGCCAACCCCCTCTACGCCGATGAAAACTTCGTCAAAGGGGTGAGCGCGGCAATTCCTCGTCCGGTTTCCCCGGAGTATCCAAAGATTTCAGAAATTATCCAGGTGGAAGTCTCCAATGCGCTTTCCGGAAAGGTGTCCGCGAAGGAAGCCGTGAAAAACATGGAGCAACAATTGAAGGAAGTGGTGAAATAACCGATTCCCTGTGGCCGGTGAAAGCCGCTTTCCCGCCACGGGAAAAGCGGCCTCTCCCGGTTTTTCAAAAACGAATGGGAATCGTGGATACCGGGAACTCCGCCCTTCGCTCAAAAGGTTGGTGAGAGAGCTCATGGGAAAAAAACGAAGAAGTTTATCCGA
>JAJYSD010000371.1 GCA_021793745.1 Bacillota bacterium | reverse complement strand
TGGAATTTTTGACGGAGTTCAGCAGATAATCCTGGTTTCTCATCGTTTCCCCTCATCCGCTTCCCGGTTTTGTTCTGAATAGCAGAAAATCAATCTCCTATTTAGTATAACTATACCATAATCCACCGTCGCGCTGCGTCCGGCGGGGGTGAACATCCTGATTTGAATAATTCCACCTGTTCCATATAGCAGAAAAACGACCTTAGATATGGTACAAAAATCTGATAATCTTTCAGTAGTGTTTGATTATTCGATTTTTTTGTAATCGGTTTAGGCCAGGGTAGATGAGCCGAAATGACGGGAGGTATCGAGATGCAAAATCATCGACAGGTATTGGTCGTCGGTGCGGGGCCGGTAGGTTTGACAGCCGCCTTGGCTCTGCGCCGTTTGGGACTGCCGGCAACCGTTTTGGAGGCGGAACGCGAAGGGCGGCCGCGTCCCGGGAGCCGGGCGATCTATATACACAGAGCCACACTGAAACATCTGGAGGAGATTTTTCCGAGGTTGGGCTTTACTTTTGCCGAACATGGTTTGGTATGGCCCGTTAAACGAACGTTGTTCCGAGGTAAAGAAGTCTATGTCAAAAAGTATCATCCCCCCAATCCCCAGGAGCTTCCGCCATTTTCAAGCTTGCCCCAGAATGTCATTGAACGCTTATTGTATCAAGCGTGCTGCGATACCGGTGTGGAATTTGTGTGGAATACTCCGATCAAGGATGCAAAGACGGATGAAAGCGGTGTCACCCTGACGGCTGAATCCGGGGACGTATGGACAGGGGATTATGTCATCGCGGCCGATGGCGCGCGTTCTGCTGTCCGGAAAGCGGTGGGGATCGAAATGGAAGGTCCGCGTTCCAATGACTTTTTCCTCGTTGTCGATGTCAAGGAAGATGAGGAGAACCCGTTGCCGCTCGAACGCGTTTTCCATTATCAGCATCCGGTGGTGGGCGGCCGAAATGTCTTGTCCGTCCCCTTTGCCGGCGGGTGGAGGATTGACCTGCAGCTGTTGGACGGTGACGATCCGCAAGAATACGGCGGTGTCGACGGGGTGAAAAAATGGCTGCCCAAAGTGATGGACCCAAAATATGCAGAACGAATCACCTGGGTATCCACCTATCAGTTTTATCAAGTGGTAGCCAAATCCTTTACAGACGATCATCGTCGCCTTCTTCTGGTCGGTGAAGCTGCTCACCTGTTTGCGCCATTCGGCGCCCGTGGGCTCAATTCCGGCGTTCCCGATGCCGTTTTATCCGCCAGAGGCATCCACGCCGCGCTTCATGCCGAAGACACTGCTGCAGCACAACAAGCGATCCAGGCGGCAGCCGAGGAACGCCGAATCGCCGCACAGTGGAATCGGGATTGTGCCGGGATTGCACTGGAACACATTCAGGGAAGCTCTCCGTATATGAACATGAAAAGAGAACTTGCGTCTTCTCTGTCACCGATCGTCCCGAAATTGGGCAGATGGCTGGACGAAGGACCGTACGGACCGAGGTTCGGACCGCCTGAGCTGTCGACGAAGTATTAAAAAGCGATGAAAGAATGAAATGGCGGTGTCCGGAAGGGGGAGAAAAGGATGGCAGCTGGGTTGAAAGTGATGGATGAAAGTGGTTACGGACCCAATGGTCAACATGTCGTTCAACTGATGACTCGTCTGTCCCGTGTGGAGTGGTTTTCAGCATTGGGAAAACCAAGCGGTCGGGGGAAAGCCGAGACAGCATTTGAGGAATTTGCCCATCGTTTGGGAATTGGTGAGTATCAATTGGTCTGGAGGACCAAAGATCAGCTTCCGTCATCGTTAGAGGAGATGAATCTGGAAGAGAGCCCGTTGTGGTCTAGGTTGACGGGAATCCCCCGACAAATCAGAGATCAAGCGGAGGAAATGGGGAGACAATCCGCTTTGTCTCATACGGTTGAGAACGTCCCTGAAATGCTTTTTCACCGTGCTTTTGACGGCGCCTTTCGCGAACTGGAAGCATACGGAGAACGGTTTGTCCAAGTGGCTGTCGGCAGCGTCATGTATATTTTCGGATTGGCCTGTGCCTGGGAAACCCTGGCCGACGCAAAGAGTTGGGAAACCAATCCTTTCATCTCGCTCATCGACGTTTTTGAAGCCGGCCATTGGCCGGTCGGCGTGGCAGGAGATCAGGTCTACATGATTTAGTCATCCAAGGAGGGGGCAAACATGCGTCTCGTAACCTTTCGTTATGAAGGAAATCAACGGATCGGTGCACGGGTGGATCATCGGATAATCGATTTGAATGTTGCCTGCGAAGAGATGCTGAAGTCGAAAGGACAGCTGCGGGCCAAACAAATTGCACAAGCCTATGTACCTGCCGATATGGTGGAATTTCTTCAGGGCGGGGAAGAAAGCATGGCGATGGCCAAGGAGGCTGTCGATTTCGCCCTCCACAGCGGAACCCATTTCCCTCGGAACGTGGTGCTTCCGGTGTCCAAAGTCCGGATGGAAGCTCCCGTGCAAAATCCCGGCAAAATGATTTGCGTGGGCCATAATTACCGCGAACACATCCTAGAGATGAAAAGGGAGCTTCCATCCTATCCCGTATTGTTTTCTAAATTTTCCAATGCCATTATCGGCCCCGAAGATGAGATCCCCTATTATCCGTTCTCCGAACAAATGGATTATGAAGCGGAATTTGCCTTCGTCATCGGGAAGATCGCAAGAAATGTTCCCCAGGAAAAAGCACTCGATTACGTCGCCGGCTATACCATCGTCAACGACGTTAGCTATCGGGACTTGCAAAAGCGAACGCTCCAGTGGCTGCAAGGAAAAACCGTCGAGGGAAGTGCGCCCATGGGTCCC
>JAJYSD010000370.1 GCA_021793745.1 Bacillota bacterium | reverse complement strand
TTGAAACGGCTCAACATCAAGACGCTCATGCCGCCAACCTGCTCGGTCTGGATCGGAACGTCACGGAATTCCTCCTGCATCCGACCCGCGTGCTCTGCGTCTCCTTTCCCGTAACCATGGACGACGGCAGCACCCGGATCTTCCACGGGTACCGATCCCAACACAACGATGCGATCGGCCCAACCAAGGGAGGGATCCGTTTTCACCCCGATGTCACCATGGACGAAGTAAAGGCCCTTTCCATCTGGATGACCTTCAAATGCGGCGTCGTCGGTCTTCCGTACGGCGGGGCCAAGGGGGGCGTCGTCTGCGACCCGAAGCAATTGTCCAAAGGGGAGCTGGAACGGGTCAGCCGCGGATTCATCCAGGCGATCGCCTCCATCATCGGGCCGGAGAAGGATATCCCCGCTCCGGACGTGTACACCAACGCCGAAGTGATGGGTTGGATGATGGACGAGTTTAGCCGCATGCGCCAATCCTTTACACCCGGTGTGATCACCGGCAAGGATCCGATTATCGGCGGCTCCCTGGGCCGGGACAAAGCCACCGCCCTGGGGTGCGTCCTCACCATCCGGGAAGCGGCGGAAAAGTTGGGAATTCCCTTGGAGGGTGCTACCGTCGCCGTCCAGGGATTTGGCAATGCAGGCCGCCATAGTGCCCTTCTCCTTCAGGAGTTGGGTTGCCGGATCGTAGCCATCAGCGATTCGCAGGGGGGCATTTACAACCCCGACGGCATCGATCCGAAGGAAGCGGTCAACATCAAGGAGAAAACCGGTTCCGTCAAACATTTCACCGACTACATCAACGACAATACCCGACAAATCTCCACCCACGAACTGCTGGAGCTGGAAGTGGACATCCTGGTTCCCGCCGCAATGGAGGATCAGATCCATGAGGAAAACGCGGACCGGATCCGCGCCAAAATCATCGCGGAGGCGGCCAATGGCCCGACCACACCGGAAGCGGACCGGATCCTCTGCAACAAGGGCATTCACGTGATCCCGGATATCCTGGCCAGCGCCGGCGGTGTGACCGTCTCCTATTTTGAATGGGTGCAAAACCTGATGAACTATTATTGGCCGGAGGAGGAAATCAAGCGAAAGCTGGAAGAAAAAATGGTGGATGCCTACCACAACGTTTATCGGATGCATCAGCAAAAAAAGGTAGACATGCGGACGGCCGCCTACATGGTATCGATCGCCCGAGTGGTCAAAGCGATGGCTGCCCGGGGCTGGATCAAGGAGCACCAGGCCGTCCTGCAGCGGTAATTGCGATCTGCAATCGAGCGCCTGCCCGGGAATCCCGGAAGCAAGCGCTATTTTTTCCTCCCTCGGACCCCGAAACAACGCGGCTCTCCCCGAGGCCGCTGAAAAGGTCTTCCCCGCGGGCTTTCCCCTTTTTCCCCGCATAACGCTTCCTCCCGTTTCCTTGTCGAAACCGCGATGATTGCCCAAAGGATTGCGCATACTGAAGGAGCAAAGTCTTCCCAAGGGGGAATCGGGCGTGCTCACCATCCCCGTCGATGACCGGACCCAGCTCCGCCTGTTGGAATTGAGCCATGCGCCGGCCCTGTTTCGTCTGGTGGCATCCAACCGCGATCATCTGCGCCCATGGCTTCCATGGGTGGATCGGATGCGTGTGGAATATGACGCGAAAAGCTACATTATCCGATCCCTGGGACGCTTCTCTGCCGGGACAGAGGCCCATTTCGGCATATGGTTTGAACAAGCGCTGGCCGGAACCATCACCGCCGAGCGAATCGATGCCTGGAACCGGGTGGCAGAAATCGGATACTGGTTGGGAAAAGGATTTGTGGGCCGGGGAATCATGCGCCGTTCCGCCGCCGCCCTGATCGATTATCTGATCGAACAGCGGTCGATCAACCGGATCGAAATCCGCTGCACCCCCTTCAATCGGGCAAGCCAGGCGATTCCGCTCCGCCTCGGCTTCCGGCTGGAGGGAACCCTTCGCCAGGCGGCGTATCTGCAGGGGAAATTTCACGACCACCTGCTCTTCGCCACGACCGCGGACCGGTGGCGGAGAACAGGGGCGGCACGGGAAGCGGCCACGTCGACGCAAAGCATCCCCGCACCGCCGGCTCAGCGCATCGCGGGCTCCACCGAGGCGCATCCTCGGTTGTCTTAAGGGGCGCCGCTTCTTTTTTGTTGGATATCAATCAAGGGCCCCGGTATCCGGAAACGGAAAACAACCTCCGAAAAAAATTCTCCCCGCTCCCGGAGCAGCCCCTCCCCGCCACGCGAAAAGGCCACCGTGGTCGGTGGCCTTAAACGGCATACGGTTATTCCTTGACCGCGCCGGCCGTAATCCCCGATATGATCCGGCGCTGAAAGATCAACACCATGATCACCAAGGGAATCGTCACGATGACGGAAGCGGCGGAAATCTCTCCCCAGGGGATCGTATAACGCCCCTGGAACAGGGCGATGCCCACCGGCACCGTCTTCATCGTCTCCTCGGTGTTGATGGTCAGGGCGAAGAAAAACTCGTTCCAGGCGGCGATAAAGACGAGGATCGCGGTAGTGAAGGTCCCGGGCACGGCCAACGGGAAAATCACCTTCCAAAAGGTTTGCATCACCGTCGCCCCGTCCACCCGGGCGGCCTCCTCCAAATCGTAGGGAATCTGCCGGTAAAAGGCGGTCAGGTTCCACACCGCCAGGGGCAGGGCGAAGGTGGTATAGGGAATGATCAGGCCCCAGTAGGAGTTGGTAAGGTTGACCGATTTCATAAACAGGTAAATGGGCGCAATGGTGGCGATTTGCGGAAACATGGACACCATGAGGAACAGCCCGAGCACCAGTGTCTTTCCGCGGAAA
>JAJYSD010000369.1 GCA_021793745.1 Bacillota bacterium | reverse complement strand
TGAAACAGACCATGATGCGAAGCGCCCGGCGGAGGGTGCTGCTAGCGGATTCGAGCAAATATGAACAGCGGGCCCTTTGCTCCTTCGCAGACCTGAGCGCGTTCCACACCCTTGTCACCGATGACGGTATCCCTCCGGAATGCATCGAGGGCTGCCAACAAGCGGGCATCGAACTGATCATCGCTTCGAAGGAGGAGGGCACCCCATGATCCGATTGGCAGTGATCGCCGATGACATCACCGGTGCCAATGCGACCGGCATCCTTCTGCGAAAAAAGGGCTGGCGGATCGCCACCCTGTTGGACCACCGCGCACCCCTCGACAGCCTGTCCTCCTGGGACGGCATCGTGTGGAACGCCGACTCCCGACTGCTCCCCTCCCGGGAAGCCGGGAAGCGGGTCGGAGGGATGGCCCGTCGCATCCGAAGCCTCCCCGCCGGGGACGAGCTGCAGCTGGCCAAGCGGATCGACAGCACCCTGCGGGGAGCAGTCGGCGCCGAAATCGAGGCGATTTTGGGGGCTTGTCCCGCGGGTGCGGTGGCGGCGGTGGTTCCCGCTTTCCCGGCCTCCGGAAGGATAACCAGGGGCGGAACGCTCTTTGTCCATGGCGTGCCCGTCCACCAGACCGAAATCGGGCAGGACCCCTACTCCCCGGTCCACACCTCCGATGTCGCCCAGCTGATCCAAGCCCAGACCTCCCTCCCGGTGGGATGGGTGGAAACGGGAAGATCCCCCCACCTGAAGGAGGCCTTGGCCGGAGCCGTCCGGAAGGGGGCCAAAATCGTGGTCTGCGACGCCGAATCGGACCCGGAGATCCAAGCCCTGGCCGAGGCCTGGGCTTCCCTGGAAATCCCCCTGCTCCCCGTCGATCCGGGACCGTTTACGGCGGCGTACATCACCGCCAAAGCCGCCCTTCAAAAGCGCCTGTTGCTGATCTCCGGCAGCCTGGCGCCCACCACCCGGGAGCAGCTGGAGGTGGTCCAAACAGCCTGTTCGCCGGGGATCATCGATGTGGATTTGAACCGGCTGGTGAGGAACTTCGACGAAGCCGTTCGCCAAATCGACGACCGGATGGATCGGCTGCTGAAAGCGCATCCGATCCTCCTGCTGCGAACGGACCGCATCCCCTATGCCGGTCCGAATCCGGCATCCGTCCTCGCCCGGGCCGTGCGCAGGTGGCTCACCTCCCGCCCCTTCGACGGTCTCTTCTTGTCCGGCGGGGACGTGGCCGCCGCCGTTTTAAGGGAGATCGGAACCGAAACGATGGAGCTGCTGGAGGAAGTTGTGCCCCTGGCCGTCATGGCCCGGATCGTCGGCGGCCCCCTCGCCGGCATAAAGATCGTTACCAAGGGAGGGGCCGTGGGAGACCGGGAGGCCATCGTCACCTGCATCCGTTCCCTGCTGGAAACCTCGCCGTCCCCACGGAATCAATCCTACATGATACAGGAGGAGTGGAGATGACTTCATACAAACCCCTATTGGGCATCACCATCGGCGACCCGGCGGGCATCGGTCCCGAAATCACCTTGAAGGCATTGGAGGAGGAGGCGATTTATCGGATGTCCCGCCCCCTCGTCATCGGCTCGTCGCGGGTCCTCGATCGCACCCGTGCGCAGCTCGGATGTTCCCTGGGGATTCACCGGGTCGATCATCCCGCCGAGGGGCGCTACACCGCAGGGACGGTGGACGTCCTCGATATCGACAACCTCGACGTCTCCTCCCTTCGGATGGGCGCAGTTCAGGGAGACTGCGGTCGAGCGGCCTACGAATACATCCAGCGGGCCGCCCGCCTGGCCCTGGAGGGCACCATCGACGCCGTCGTGACCGCTCCGATCAACAAGGAATCGCTCAAGGCCGCCGGCGTCCCCTACATCGGACATACGGAAATGTTGGCCGCCCTGACGGACACCCGGGAAGAGATGACCCTGTTTCACATCCAAAACGTCAGGATCTTCTTCCTCACCCGGCACCTTCCCCTGGCGGAGGCCTGCCGCAAAGTGGGAAACCCCGACTTCGTCTATGACGGAATCCGGCGGGCTTATCAGGCCCTGGCATCCCTTACGGGGAAAAAGCCGACCCTGGCGGTGGCCGCCCTCAATCCCCACGCCGGCGAGGGGGGGCTCTTGGGCAAGGAAGAGATCGAAGGGATCATTCCGGCGGTCCGGCGGGCGACGCAGGAGGGCATGGACATCGTCGGGCCCGTTCCCGCCGATTCGGTATTCCACTTCGCCCGGAAGGGAAGCTATGACGCCGTCCTATCCATGTACCACGACCAGGGGCACATTGCGGCGAAGATGATCGATTTCGAAAGGACCGTCTCCATCACCCTCGGGCTTCCCTTCCTCCGGACCAGTGTCGACCACGGCACCGCCTTCGACATCGCCGGGAAAGGCATCGCCTCTCCGGTCTCCATGATGGAGGCGCTTCGGGCCGCCGTCACCTATTCATCCAGCAGGCCGGGAACCTGAGGAGACGATCCCTCGGGTTCCGATCCCTGCAAAGGAGGTGAGAAACAGGAAAAAGGATGGGAGTTTTTCGAAAAGATTGATTCTCAAGGGGGGAGGAATTATGGAAGCGACCGGTGGCCAAATGATTTTGGGATTGCTTGTCGGAATGTTCGTTTTAATTTTTCTGGTCCTCCGCACCAAGGTGCATGCCTTTCCGGCCCTAATCATCGCCGCCGTTTTAACGGGACTCATCGGGGGCATGGCACCCCCTGACGTGGTGGATGCCATCACCGCCGGTTTCGGAAACACCCTCGGATCGATCGGCCTTGTCATCGGATTCGGAGTGATGATGGGGCGCATCCTGGAGGTGTCCGGCGCCTCCCAGCGGATGGCC
>JAJYSD010000368.1 GCA_021793745.1 Bacillota bacterium | reverse complement strand
GGCCCTCCGGATGCAGAACACCGGCAGGACCGGCTGGTACTATCGCGTGCTGGAAGAAGGATACGTGGAGGCCGGCGCGGAAGCGGTCCTCCTGGATCGCCCCTATCCGCACTGGACCATCGCCCGGTGCAACGAAATCATGCACCATCGCCGGGGAGACCGGGAGGCGGCGGCGCAGCTGGCCGCCTGTCCCTTGCTGTCGGAAAGCTGGGTCCGCACCCTGACCAGGCGGGTGGAAAAGGGCATCCATCCCAACACCCGGAACCGGCTTTACGGTCCGGATGATGGATGATCAAGGCGACATCCGGTTCCGGGATCGGTTCCACCGCGTAAAGCCGGAACCCGGAATTTCCATCTTTACAATCCCGTTCATTTTCCGTAAACTAAGTATGGAAACCGCTTGAAAGAAAGGAGGCGCGCGCCAATGCAACCCATTATCATGCACCAAGCAAGTCTTCTCCATCCGACATCTTGCGGCGCGAAGCAGCCTTTCCCGGAGCGGTTGCGATCCCATATCTCCCTTTTCATCGATTAAACCGCCAAACCGGCCACGGGTGTCTGCTTTTCGCGCACGCCCGTGGCTTTACACGTCTTTTGAGCCATGGGACATTCCTGTGGCTTTTTTCTTCGTTTTTATAGATATCCAACCGAAAGGAAATGGAAAGGGTATGAGCATCTTTCGCGATCTGTGGTGGTATTTCAAGCGAGAACGACTCAATTACGGGTTGGGCATCCTGACGCTCTTTGTGGTCGCCCTGCTGGAACTGTTTCCTCCTTATGTCGTCGGAGTTATCGTCGACGCGATCAAACAGCGGAATCTCACCGGAGGAGAGCTGGGCAAGTGGCTGTTGCTCCTGGGTCTGACGGCCATCGTCCTTTATATCTTGCGCTTCATTTGGCGCATTCTGCTCTTTGGTGCGGGTTTCCGGTTGGAACGCTTGTTGCGGCAACGATTGTACAACCACTACACGCTCCTCTCCCCGCGGTTCTTCCATCAGCGCCGCACCGGAGACCTGATGGCCCACGCCACCAACGACATCGATGCCATTCAGATGACCGCCGGTGACGGTGTCCTCACCCTGGTGGACTCGTTGTTTATGGGGGGCGCAGTCGTTTTTACCATGGCCTTCTTCATCGACTGGCAGCTGACTCTGGTCGCCCTGCTTCCCATGCCCCTCATGGCTTGGGCCACCAGCCATTACGGCAACCTGATCCACCAGCGGTTCCACAAGGCGCAGGAAGCCTTTTCCACCCTCAACGACAAGGTTCAGGAAAACATCTCCGGCATCCGCGTGGTAAAGGCCTTCGGACAGGAAGAGGCGGAAAAGCGCGACTTTGAAAAGCTGACCTCCGACGTCACGCAGAAAAACATTGCCGTGGCCAGGGTGGATGCCCTGTTTGATCCAACCATCGCCCTGATTGTGGGGCTCTCCTTTTTCCTGGCGGTTGCCTTCGGTTCCTATCTCGTGATCCAGGACCGGATCACCATCGGGGAACTTACCCAGTTCACCATTTATCTGGGCCATCTGATCTGGCCGATGCTGGCCTTCGGCATGCTGATCAACATCATGGAGCGGGGCCGGGCCTCCTATGACCGGGTGCGGGAGCTCCTCCGCACCCGGCCGGACATCACCGACCGGGAGGATGCCCTGGACCAAGTTCCGACGGGGGATATCAGCGTCCGGATCGCTGCCTTTACCTATCCCGACAAGGAAGAACCCACCCTTCGGGACATTTCGGTCGACCTGAAGCCGGGGCAGACCCTGGGGATCGTGGGAAGAACGGGAAGCGGCAAAACCACCTTCTGCCGCCTGCTCCTGCGGGAGTTCGATGCCGAGGAGGGGGCGATCCGCATCGGCGGCATTCCCATCACCCAATTCCGGCTGGGCTGCCTGCGGAAGGCCTTCGGGTACGTTCCCCAGGATCATTTCCTCTTCTCGGCCACGATTGCCGAAAACATCGCCTTCGGCAAACCGGACGCCACCCGGGAGGAGATTGAAAACGCCGCCCGCCTGGCCTGCATCCACGAGGATATCCTGCAGTTCCCCAGGGGCTACGACACCGTGGTCGGCGAACGGGGAGTCACCTTGTCCGGCGGGCAGAAACAGCGGATCTCCATCGCCCGGGCCCTGCTCATCGACCCGGAAATTTTGATCCTGGACGATTCCCTGTCGGCGGTGGACGCCAAGACCGAAACGGCCATCCTGCAGGCCCTGCGGGCCAACCGGGCCAACCGGACCACCATCATCACCGCCCACCGATTGAGCGCCGTGGAAAAGGCGGATCACATCCTGGTCCTGGAAAACGGGCGGATCCGGGAACAGGGAACCCACGAACAACTGATGGCCCAGGGCGGCTGGTATGCCGCCATGTACCGGCGGCAGCAGCTGGAGTCGCTGGTTGCCCAGGGAGGTGTTACCCGTGGTGATGCGTAGATTGCTCGGCTATCTGAAGCCCCACCGGAAGGCCCTGATCCTCGCCTTCATCGCCCTCCTGGCGGCGACGGCGGCGGATCTGGCCGGACCGATTCTGATCAAGGTGTTTATCGACAACCACCTGGTTCCCAGGGATTTTCACTGGCCGATCATCGTCGGACTCGCCGCCGCCTATCTCCTGCTTCACCTGGCATCGGTGGGGATCAACTACTTTCAGCTCCTCACCTTCCATAAGATCGCCCAATGGGTGATCCGCCGGCTGCGCATCGACGTGTTCACCAAGGTGCAGCACCTGGGCCTGGCCTTTTTCGACAAGACGCCGGGGGGCTCCCTGGTGTCCCGGATCACCAACGATACGGAAGCGGTCAAGGAACTGTTTATCAGCGTGCTGTCCACCTTTGTGC
>JAJYSD010000367.1 GCA_021793745.1 Bacillota bacterium | reverse complement strand
CCTCCTGTATGCCGGAGAGCCGGTGGAAGAACCGGTCGTCGCCTACGGCCCCTTTGTCATGAACACCCAGGAACAAATCCGCGAGGCCATCCGCGATTACCGGGAAGGACGTTTTCTCCGCTAACGGACCCATCGGGGATCGAAGGCGGCGCCCGGGGGTCCCTTTCCATCGAAAAAGGCGCGCGATCCCGTTTGGACGCGCCTGACTTCCATCGGAGGCGGACCGTCCATCGCGCCCGCATCCGCCGTGCGCTGTATGTGGTTGTTTGCGGGGGCTTCCAGCACACCCGAGGCTCGATATGAATGCGAAGGGTCAAATCAGGCTCACTCACCGCCGCCCTCCATCTCCTCCCGGGCCTTGGGCCCCCCGGCTCCCCGGACGAAAACATCGGCGATCATGCGGATTTCCGCTTCCTCCTCCGAACGGGCAAACACCTCCGGAAAAACGTTTCGGGCGAGCAGGTAGCCGATCACCATCGACATGGCGCTGCGCAGCAGAACATAATTGGGCAGGTCGTTCCGCAGCTTCCCCCGCTCCTTCAGGCGGTCCAACTTTTCACCGGTCATGGCCATCAGGTTTTTGGCCACGTGGTTTTGCAGCGCCTCCCGCAGTTCCGGATGGAACAGGCTCTCCACGAGGATGATTTTGATCAGTTTCCAGTTGTCCTCGACGAGGTGAATGCGATCGACGATCACATCCTGCATCACCTCGTGGAGGGGTCTGTCCTGCTCCAGGAGATGGAGCACCGGACGGGCGATATAGGGAGCGGCCACCTTGGCGATGGCCGGCACCACCAGGCGCAGGAGCAATCCCTTTTTCGTGCGGTAATGCTTGAAGATGGTCGCCTCCGCCACCCCGGCCCGTGCGGCGATCTCATGGGTTGAGGCACCGCTGTATCCCTTTTCGGCAAACACGTGGATGGCGGCCTCCAGGATCTGTTTCTGCTTCCGGGTCTGCCGCTGAGCCGGATCCAGGTTGACCTCGTACTCATCGGCAATCGTCTTGACCCATTCATCCCAGCTTTTGCTTGTCATGATCTCCACCTCGACGGATCACATCGGCAAAGATATTCTCCCATGGCGGCCGATCCCCGAGTCGGAACCGGTCTCGTCTCTCGCGCACGCCTCCGGATACGCCATCCCGCCCCCGGTTCATCAAGGCCGCCCCTCCGCCTCATCCTTTTAGTGGTGGTCACCTACACCGTCGTGCCGCGCTCGGTCCGCCCACAAAGCGGTTCCCGGAACCGCCGGCGCACGAGCGGCTCCACGCCGCGGGGCGGCCCGTCCAGGCACTGTCAATGATACATCATCCACCATCCGAAAGGAACCAAACCCCTGGTGAGTGATCACTCACTAACATTATAACGAAACCGGGTTTTCACGAAAAGGCGTTGCACGATAGATAAGGCAACCGGGGTTTTGCCTTTTCGGTGGAGGAAGGAGGTTTCATTCCCGGTTATGGTGTATTGATATAACGAATTGTCTGATATCCAACCTTTTCACCGACGAGGAGGCCGCCGATGAAACCGAATCGTATCAACCTGGACGTACAAGCTTATCTGGATCTGCTCGATCTCCCCTTCCCCCAGAAACCCACCCTCTCTTTTCTCGAACAATTGCACGAGCGCCATCTCCTCAGGGTGCCCTTCGAAAACCTGAACATCCATCTGGGCCGGCCCATTCATCTCGATATCCCTTCCCTGTTCGACAAGATGGTGCGCCAAAAAAGGGGCGGATTCTGCTATGAGCTGAATCACTTGTTCCACTGGCTGCTGGAAACCCTCGGGTACGATTCCACCCTCGTTTCGGCAAGGGTGCGGACCGAACGCGGCGGCTTCAGCCCCGAATTTGACCATCTGGCCCTGATTGTCACCCTGGATAAGCCCTACTTGGCGGATGTGGGGTTCGGCAATGCCTTCCGCCGTCCGCTGCCCTTGAGCGGAGAAATCCGAAAAGACATCAGCGGCCTTTACCGGGTGAGGCGCATCGGCCCGGATGAGTTCGCCCTGCAGAAGCGGAGCGGAGACAGCTGGTCCGATTCCTACCGTTTCAGTCGGGTTCCCCGGAGGATCGACGAGTTCCGCGATATGTGCCACCACCATCAAACCTCGCCGGATTCCCATTTCACCCGGGGCCGGATCTGCTCCCTGGCCACCCCCTCCGGCCGGATCACCCTGACCGACACGGCGCTGAAGATAACGGAAAACGGCGAGCAGCGGACGCACCCCGTCGCGTCAGAGGAAGAGTGGTCCCGGCTCCTTTTGGAACACTTCGGCATCCGCCTCTGATCGGACCCGTCCGGGCGTTACCGACCGGAAAAAATCCATCACTAAAAAGGGGCCGCCTGCTGCGCGGCCCCTGATTTTTGTGATCCTCTTTTCCACGGCTGCAAACGGCAGCCCGCCGGAGAAGGGCTTGTCCTATGATTCGACGACATCGCCCTTCAGGGAGTTGAACAGTTCGATCACCCGTTCGATCAGCTCCTCCGGCACATTGAAATGTTTCAGGGAATCGGACAAGTGACCGGCAACCGCCGCAAACTGCTCCTCCGTAATGCCCAAACCCTCGTGGGCCTTCTTGATGGTGCGTCCCTGATAACGATTGGGTCCGCCGGTGGCGTAGGCGATGAAAGCGGCTTGGTGCCGTTTCTGCTTTTCCATGTCCGTATTGTCAAACAGGCTTTTCACCTTTTCATCCGCCAGCACACGGGCATAAAATTCTTCGACGACCGCATCGATCGCTTCCTGGCCTCCCAGCTGTTCATAAAGGCTGGTTTGAGCATTTCCTTGCATGAGCGTACCTCCCAGTGTCATGTCATTTAAATCCATTCGCAGGGATGGAGG
>JAJYSD010000366.1 GCA_021793745.1 Bacillota bacterium | reverse complement strand
AACATAAATAATCTCAGGAGCTGACTCAAAGTACTCTTTTTTTTCTATAAGTGTCCAAGCTTTATTAAGGTATTTTAACATATGGGGATCTAACCATTTAGCAAGAAAAGCAGATGCAAAAAGCATCCCCAAAAGTGATGCATACTCTTTCTTTAATCTTTGTAATTGATCTCCGAATAATTGGAATAATACTTCTACCATTCCCCTCTCTCCATAACATAATTTTATTTATGGATATTTAAATATTATTTTCTATTAGTATACAACCAAAAAGAATTCTATGTCCAATAGTTAGATAGTGTTCAAAATGCACCAGCCTTGAGATGTGAATAAAATGCCTCGCATCACCAGGATATGGAACACCATTGGTTGCGCCGTCCGCCTCTCGCCTTACACCAATCGAAACAAAAAAGGGCCGGCATGCCGGCACCCGTTTGAATGGATATTCACTCAGAAATTCCGACCCTGCGTTCCGCCCCCGTCTCCCTGTGCTCCTCATACCGTTTGGCATGTTTCTTCAGGATTTTCTTCAGCCGATGCATTTCGGTTTGGACCTCCTCCCGGGATACACCCAAGGCGGTAGCCACTTCCAACCAACTGCGCTTTTTCTTCATCGCCATCACTTCGGTCAGCGGCTTGCCGCTGACTCTGGACAAAACGGCCCCTTTCAACCATTCCCGGGGACGAACCCTTTCCTGTTTGATCATCGCCGCCAGCTTTTTCTCATCCATTTCCAGATATTCTGCGATGCTCTTCAGGACGACCTCGGGGTGTTGATCCAGCCAGATTTCTTTCCCCTTCTTTGCGGGGGAGATGCGATGCCTCTCTTTTCGAAATTCCCTCGCATCGATGTTCCATTCCCTGGCTACGGTGGGCCACGCCTTCTGCTCGGTCTTCGCCTTCAGCACCGCCTGCAGATCCCGATCGCCCAGCTTCGCGATCGCCGCGGCGGAAATCAGGTCGCTTTGCGTCACCCCTTTGTCGATCAACGCATCCACCTCATCCCGGGGCATTCCCAGGTACTCCGCAATCCGCTCCGCCAATTCCCGATCCGCTTCGCTCCGGGAGGATTTGTCAGTCAGAAATCGAACCGGCCGGATTCCACGATGGGCCGCGGTTTCCTCCGCATCCTTCGCCGACCAGGTTTCCACGTTGAGCACGACACCCGCCAGCACCACCAATACCGCTGCCACTCCCATCAATCCTGGACGATGGAACACAGTCCCCCTCCTTTCACATTGATCTGGTTAATTATGGTTTCCATCGCCGGGAAAAATATCACCCGCGGCACCGGCCTAGAAAATTGTCGGAAAAATCACCGGAAAGGCCCACATTGCCAACCTCCAGCACATGTGGTATGTTGTAGCTGAAACTGCATACTGACGGGGAGCTGGGGAAAGCCCGGCTGAGAGGGTGCCCGTTTCGGCACCGACCCGCCGAACCTGATCTGGATAATGCCAGCGCAGGGAGCATACCGCGGTTCATCCGCATGGGCGGATGATCAACGCTTGTGCACCGAAGCCGATCCAGATCCGGATCGGCTTTTTCACGGTAGGGAGGTGATCTCGTGGCGAATGCCAATGTCAGTTTACAGATACTGCCTCGGGGAAAAACCGACGAGGAAATATACGCCTTGGTGGACAAGGCGATCGATGTGATCCGCGAATCGGGCGTCCGCTATGAAGTAGGCCCCCTGGAAACGACGATGGAAGGGGATTACGATGAGCTGATGGATGTGGTAAAGCGGGCCCAGGAGGCGGTGATCGCTGCGGGGAGCGACCGGGTCATCAGCATCGTTAAAATCGACTACAAACCGTCCGGGGTGAACTGGGACGAAAAGGTCGGCAAATACCGGCGGAGGTGATCGGCATGCGCATCCTCAGGCAAGGCCACCTTCGCTCCATCGGACCGCCGGTATCGGTTCTCCTCCTCCTGTTGATCCTGTGGGAAGGGGGGGTTCGGGTCACCGGCGTGGAAAAATGGCTCCTGCCCGCCCCGAGCGACATCCTGCGCAGCTTGGCGGCGGACATGCCTCTCCTTCTCCGCCATACGGGACCGACCCTGACGGAGGCCTCCCTCGGTTTCGCCGCCGGGATCGCCGCCGGATGGTTTCTGGCCATGCTGATGGAGCTTTCGCCGTGGCTGAAGCGGGGATTGTATCCCCTGCTGGTCGGCACCCAGACGATTCCGATCATCGCCGTCGCTCCGCTGTTTATCCTCTGGTTCGGGTACGATCTGTTGCCCAAGGTCCTGATCGTCGCCCTGGTCACCTTTTTCCCGGTGGTCGTCAGCACCGCCGACGGGCTTCGCTCGGCGGATCCGGACATGGTGCGGCTGCTCCGGTCCATGGGAGCGAGCTCCTGGCAGATCTTCCGCATGGTCCGATTCCCCCACGCCCTGCCCGCCTTCTTCTCGGGGTTGAAGATCGCCGCCACCTACAGCGTCCTCGGGGCGGTGATCGCCGAATGGCTGGGGGCCAACGTCGGTCTGGGCGTCTTTTTGGTCCGGGCACAGCACTCCTTCGCCGCCGATCGGGTCTTTGTGGCCATTTTGGCCATCACCTTCTGGACCTGGCTCCTGTTTTTCCTGATTCGCCTGTTGGAACGGATCGCGGTCCCCTGGAAACAAACCCGGGACCGGCATCCGGTCAAATAATGTTCACAAAGGGGGGAGGAGCGACTTCTCGGCACCATTGCCGAAAAGCGCCACTCACATGCAACGATGGAAAAGCCTTCGCATCACCGCAATTCTTTTGCTGACGCTGCCATTGATCCTGTCGGCCTGCGGACAATCCTCCGACGGCAACGCTTCATCCGAGGGAAAAAAAGAAGTCACCCTCAGAT
>JAJYSD010000365.1 GCA_021793745.1 Bacillota bacterium | reverse complement strand
GGTACCAAAATCATCATAAAAGCTCTCTTTGCGATCAATCCTTTTCCAATGGCCGGAGGGCCCCTTCCACGACCAACGTTTATGTAATTGACACGAGTGTTGCCGCCGTTTTCAGCTATACTGGAAGGTGAACCCGTGAAAGGAGGAAAGGGGATGAAACACAAAACAACGACCCTGCTCGTGGTCGGCGATCTGATTGTCGTCCTTTTGTTCTCCGCGATCGGAAGGGTCAGCCATCAGATGACCCCGGATCCCAAATCGGTTCTCTATACCGCCCTGCCCTTTGCCGTCGCCTGGCTGATTGTCGGGGCGCTGGTCGGCACCTTTAAAACGGCATCCGTCGAAGGCGTCGGACGGGCCTTCAAAATGACGATATTGACCGTGGTCCTCGCCGCCCCCTTGGGCGTTCTCCTGCGCAGCCTGCTGCTCGGACGCATGATGATCCTCTCCTTTTGGATTGTCGGCTCGGTCAGCTTGGCGGTTTTGATGCTCGCGTGGCGTCTGTTATATGCTTATGTTAGGAAAAAGGCGGCGTGAGGTGATAGCTGAATGGATTCCTTCGTATTTCACAATCCGACCAAGTTGATCTTCGGAAAGGGAAAGCTGGAAGCGCTGAAAACCGAACTTCCCCGCGGCGGGAAGATTCTTCTCGTCTATGGCGGAGGAAGCGTCAAACGAAACGGCATCTATCAAAGGATCCGATCCCTGTTGGATGAAATCGACGCCGAGGTCCACGAGCTTCCCGGGGTGGAACCGAATCCGCGCCTGTCCACCGTCCATCGTGGAGTGGAAATCTGCCGCTCGAAGGAAATCGATTTTCTCCTGGCGGTAGGGGGCGGGAGCGTCATCGACTGCACTAAGGCGATCGCCGTCGGGGCCAAGTACGACGGGGATGTGTGGGAGATCATCACCCGGAAGGCAGTTCCCGAGGACGCCCTTCCCCTGGGAACGGTGCTGACCCACGCAGCGACCGGCTCGGAAATGAACCATATTTCGGTCATCACCAACTGGGAGACGAAAGAAAAGATCGGCTGGGCATCCCCCCGGGTCTATCCCCGCTTTTCCATCCTGGATCCGACCCACACCCTCACCGTTCCGAAGGAACAGACGGTCTTCGGCATCGTCGATATGATGTCCCATGCCCTGGAAGAATACTTCAGCCCGGCATCCAACGTGCCGCTGCAGGAGCGGTTCGTCGAATCCATCCTGACAACGGTGATCGAAACGGCCCCGAAACTGGTCAACGATCTGGAAAACTACGAATACCGGGAAACCGTCATGCTTTGCGGAACCATGGCCCTTAACGGCGTGCTCAAAATGGGCATGAAGGGGGATTGGGCAACCCACAACCTGGAACACGCCGTCTCGGCGGTCTACGACATTCCCCACGGTGCGGGGCTGGCCATCCTGTTCCCCAACTGGATGCGCTACATGGTGGAAAAGGACACCGCCCTAACCAAATTCCAGCAATTGGCCATCCGCGTTTTCGGCGTCGATCCCAGCCTGGATGATCGGGAAATCGCCCTCCAGGGTATCGACCGCTTGAGCACCTTCTGGAGCGATCTCGGCGCCCCGTCCCGGCTGGCCGACTACGGAATCGGCGAGGATGCCCTGGACGTTTTGGCCGACAAGGCCATGCAGGACGGCCCCTTCGGACGCCTCCGAACCCTGGAAAGGGAAGATGTCCTGGAAATCCTGCGGATGTCCCTGTAAAACGGACAATCGAAGCGATGAGCATACGAGTCCCCGGCCATGCCGGGGAATTTTTCGGATCAAAAAGAAATCCCCGGCTTACGCCGGGCTTTTTTCCCCACCAGCAAAGGGTTATCCTTTCCCGCGGTCCTTGCCGTCCGCCTCGTTTTCCGATTCCCCTGCGGCGGCTCGCTCCTGGATCATCCGGTCGATCGTCTCCTTCAGCCGGATCACTTCCCGCTCCAGGGATTCGATGCGCTCCTTCAAGGAAGCGATGTCTCCGCTCTCCGATCGCCTTTGCAACCGCCAACGCTGAATCCGCTCATAAAGGAGCAACAGGCTGGGATCGTTCAGCACCACATCCATGATCCCGTCCTCGAAGGTCTCCCGGTAGCCGGGCATGCCGTGATCCTTGGCGTTGAGGAGGTGATTCTCCAGCAATTCGGCAATCCGGTCGTTGTTCGGACCGCCGCTTTGTCGGTAGAAAGCTTCCATGCGTTGCTCCATGGTCAACTTTTCCTTCTCCATCCCGATCCCTCCATCCCGGTTGCCCGTCCCCGTCGGGTCACGCTCGCTTGGAACGAATCACCCGCCACACCACATACAGGGCGATGATCGCCGATCCCCACAACATCCCCGTCGCCAGCCAGCGGATGGCGGGAATCGAAAGCGCCTGCTCACCGCCGAAGGAAAGCAGCAGAGAACTGCCCACGAACATGCCGCTGGCCATCATGCCCAGCGTAATCCGGTTTACCATGCGGCTCAACAGGCGGGCGGAATCATCGTCCAGCCGATTCACCACCACCCATTTCCAGTCGTTCCAGGCCAGTTTCTCCAGGATCTTGTTGATCCGGCGCGGGAACGTGGCGAAGAGCTTGGCCGCCTCCGTAATCCAGCTGGCATTGGCCCGGTAGTTGAACCGGCGTCCCAACCAGCGTCGCAGAATCTGCACATCCGCCGACTCCAGCACCACATGGTAGCTGATCTCGGGACACAGCCACCTCGCCGTCCCCTCCGCCGCCGAAAACCCCTTGGACCACAGGGCCAGGCCGTTGGGGATCCGGCAGTAATTGCGGATGGCGACGGTGATCGCCTGAATCAGCAGACTGCCCCAGTTGTACTTGCTCCCCTGTTCGCTATTGACATATCGGATAAA
>JAJYSD010000364.1 GCA_021793745.1 Bacillota bacterium | reverse complement strand
CCCTTGCTCTTTTCTATTCAATACCCTTTTACCGGTGGACAAGATTCGGTTTAGACACGATCTTTCGGGGGCTTCCCCTAGATGGGGTTCCTGGATACGAGAGGGGAATCGCTCCGCATTTCGATCCTTTGCGGGAAACGGAACGGATATGCTAGAATCAGGGAATCAAGGGAAAGGAGGCGTAAAACCTTGGCCCAACAAGCACCCGACTTCTGTCTGCCCACCTGGGATGACCGGGATACCGTTTGTTTGCGCGACTACCGGGGAAAAGTGGTCCTCCTCTCCTTCTGGGTCACCTGGTGCGCCGCCTGTCAGGCGGATCTGCCCAACAAGGAAGTGCTGCACCGCTCGATGAACCATCCGGATTTCGCCTTTCTCACCATCAATGTGACAGGACGGGAAGCGGATCCCGCCAAGGTCCCGGCCTTTTTAAAAAAGGCGGGATACACCTTCCCGGTATTAAAGGATGACGGCCGAAAAACCTACAACGCCTACGGCATCACCTCCGTCCCCGCTTCCGTCCTGATCGACCGGGAGGGCAATCGGGCCGGCACCTACGACGAAACCGTACCGCTCGTGACGATCCTCCAGGAGATCGACCGGCTGTTGAATGCGTAACGTCCGGGATGGGCGATCATCCCCTCCCCTGCATAATCGAGCGAATCAGATGAACCGAGGAGAACTCCCCCAGCGTCACCCACTCCATCACCTTGCCGCCGGCGAGGAGACGGCGGCTGATCTCCCGGGGAGTCAGGCCCCGATCCGCCAGCCGGCAGGTCTCCTCCTGCAACCATTCCAGGAAACGGAGTTTCTTTTCCAGCGCGGACCGGCCATCGGCAACCACTCCCGAGTGACCGCAGAAGAGGGTTTCCACGGGATACTGCAACACGCTCCGGAGAGAATCGATCATCTTTGGCACCGATTCCCCGCGCATACCGTAATTCAAGCGGTTGCTGAGGAAAAGATCCCCCGCAAACAGCCATCCCTTCTCCTCTTCGATGAATGCCACATGGTCGTCAACATGGCCCGGGGTGGGGATAACCCGAAACCGGTGACCTGCCGTTTCCAACGGGTCGGAGAGCTCCCGGCCGGATACCGCGTCCATCTGTCCCCACACCGCTCGCCGGTACAGGGGAAGCCGGGGCGGATCGGCTAACATCTCCGCCGTCTCCTTCCCCATCAGAACGGGCACGTCGCGGCGCCGGGAGATCTCCCGGGCATTGCCCGAGTGATCCTCGTGAAAATGGGTCAGGGCGATTTGTTCCAGGGGCTTGTTTTCCAACCAGTCGCAGACCGCCTGCCGGGCCCGGGGCGGTCCCGTATCGATCAATAAGCCATCGATATAATACAGGCAAAACCGGGCCGGATACCCATATCGCTTGTATCGTCCCTTCAAAGCGTAAACCACGTCCACCACGCGGGTTTCAACCTGAACCTTCGGCATCGTGGATCACCGCAATGATTGAATATTCATTCATTATTTTACCGGGAAGCGGGCAGAAGCTCAACCCTCGAATTTCCTGGAAGGAGTCCAGCTCGAGGAGAAAACCGAAGAAACCCCGCTCCGTAAAGCGGGGTATGACGGCACAGACTGCAACGCCCTGGAGGGGATGGTCTTCTGACCCGATGCGGGGGCTCGGTGAAAATCGCTCTCTCGGTGCGTTGGCGAAAGCCTCATTCCGCTTCGTAAAGTGGATGAGGCTGCTCGACCTTTCCCAGGGAGGAGCATGCCGCTTCCCTTTGTTGCACGGGAAAAGTCTTGCGGCTTCCCTTCCCGCCCTCCCCCTCCGCATCAAACCAGCTCCTTCAGCAACCGGCCCGGATCGGCCACATAACGGGCCAGGGTTTGGGTGAATCGGATGGCGTCGGCACCGTCCAGCACCCGATGATCAAAGGAGAGGGAGACGTTCATCACCCAACCGACGGCCAGCTCACCCTCCCGGACCACCGGCCGCTGCTCCACGGGATGAAGGGCGAGGATGGCCACTTCCGGCGGATTGATGATCGGGGTGGCCCATCGTCCGCTTCCCAGGGCTCCGGCATTGCTGACGGTAAAGGTGCTTCCCGTCAGCCGCTCCGGCGGAATCGTTCCGCTCCGGGCCGACTCGGTCAGCTCGGCCAGCTCCCCGGCCAGCTGCGCCACGCTCTTTTTTTCCACCTCCGGAATCACGGGTACCAGCAACCCCCGGGGGGTATCGGTGGCAATGCCGAGGGCCACCGAGGAATAGGTGCGAACGGTCTGTTTGTCCTCGTCAAAATGGGCGTTGAAGGTCGGATGATGCCGAAGGGCGACGGCAATCATCTTCAGCAGGACCGGCAGAAAGGAGATCTTCGGCCCGGAAGCATCCTGTTCCCGGCGCCGCTGTTGAATCCAGCGGACCAGTCCGTCCGCTTTCCATTCATCAAAGTGGGTGGCGTGCGGCTTGCGGGTCACCGAAAAGAGCAACCGGTCGGCGATCACCCGCCGCGTCCGGGTCAGCGGCTCCTCCCGGAAAGGGCGATCCTCCGGTCGAGCCATGGCCCGGTCAGAACACCGCAGCACCGGTTCGGATCCCTTTTCCTCCCGCAGGGCTCCGGCCCCCGCCGGACCCGGATCGGCGGCCGCCGCCCGGCGCACATCCTCGTCCGTTACCCGCCCCTGGGGACCCGTGCCCCGGAGTTGGGTGATGTCCACTCCCAGTTCCCGGGCGAGGCGGCGGGTGGAAGGAGCCGCCGGAACCCGTCTGCGGCGGGAGAAGGCGGGAGCGGGCGCGGCGCTCGACGCCCCGGTGGCCGGGGAGCTGCCGGCGGCGGGCACCGCGGTGTCGGCCTCGCCGTCGCGGCCGTGCGGGAACGGAAGCACGAGCGCGAGG
>JAJYSD010000363.1 GCA_021793745.1 Bacillota bacterium | reverse complement strand
CCGACGTTCGACGCCAGAATCATCGGGATCAACCAGCCGAAGAACAGGGTGGCCATCGTCGGGCAAAAGCCCAGGGAAACGGCCGTGCCGAACAAGAAGGCCGCCTTGGCGCCGCCGAGGCGCTCCGCCCACCTGCGCAGCTTGTTTGAAATCCCCAGGTCGACCAAGGGAAACCGGAGCCAGCCCACCATCAACAGTCCCGTCAGCAAAAACAGCGGACCGAGAAATTTGCGCATCCACTGGAAGAACGGGATCAACTTTTGCTCCAGCCCGCTTCCCACCCATACGGCCGCCAGGCCGATCGCTGTGTAAACCGCCGTCTTCCCCAGCACGAACCAGAAGACTTCGCGGCCGATGCGGGCATCCTGGTTGGCCCGCTGAACCGCGTAGGCGATGGCCGCGGCGTTTCCCGTCAGCTGGCAGGGCGCTACCGCACCCAGCAGACCCAACAAAAAGGCGCCCAACAACACCCCTTCCGACGAGCTCATCATCTCCATGATCGGGGCACTCAACAGCTGGCTGAGCTGGTTCAACCATTCGTACAATTCGGATCTCCCCTGACTATCCACCGAGATTTCTTTTACCACAAAGACCATTATAGAAAGAAAAAATGTTGATTTTATGAAATTTCCCATGAGGAATCCGGTCGGGCTTCGGGTGTTGCGCGACATAACGGGAGCCACATAAACCAAGAGTAGGAATTCATATAGTGAAAACATGCCTGGGTTTTTCCGCGCGGTTCCGGTAAGCACCATTTCGTCTCGGGGGTGGGCTCGTGGACGATTTTCTTTTTTTCTCCTTGTGGGTTTTTTACGGATTGTTGATTTCGGACATCGTTATTTGGGTGTTCTATAAACGAGGAATCGTTACTGGAGAGATGAACGAGGTAGGTATACAGACGGGATTGCAGGACCAGGGGGAAGACGCAGTGTGAAGGAGGAAAGAACGAAAAGGATGGGGGTTGGGAACTCCGCCGGATTTTTTGACGGAGTCGGGAGGGACCGATTTCCCATGGCAAGTTGCTTGAGAAACCCTTACTTACGTCATTAAACACACGGGGACGAACGGCCTCGTGAGATTGCTGACAAAGATAGCAGGTCGGCAGTCTTTTTTTGTTGAAATCAGAAGATAACACAAAAAAGGAATAAGGATGGAACGTGAACCGGCGATTTGGTTTTTCAGCCAATCCATTGACGACTTCATAGCGGCGGCGAACCGAACAGTTTCCTCGCGCCGGATGCCCAAAACATCCATGAACATGATTAAGGCAACGACCTCTCCGTCGTTCTTGGGAGGTCGTTGCTTAATCCGCCTTTCATCTGTTTGTATTGGTTACTTCATGTTTCCGGAATCCGGCATTTCAAAGTTGCGGCTGGGAGAGGCGCCCTTGGTGCCGTGACAGGTTTCGTACATCTCCTTCAGTTGCTGCTTGCTCATCTCGGGGTGCATTTTTTCCATGTGGGACAACATTCTGCCGAGGTTCATGACATCACTTTTTTGTCCATCATCGTAGGCCTGAGCCAGGCTGGACACGCCAAAAACCAATGTGAGGGCCAATGAACCGATCAAAATCGTTTTTTTCATCTTTTCCACCCCCTTCTCACTTGCATCGTACAAGTAATGTTTGATGATTTAATGTGGAAAGTGTGATGAGTTTTTGACCGATCCGATAATGGGAATCACCTTGGGCCGCTTCAGTCGAGGTCTGTTGTTTCAAACACGCCCTTGCTCTTAATCGACAAAAGTGGTTAAAGAAACGAGGGCCCCGTCCGGCGAGCCGATTGGAGCAGGGAAACACCTTGTCTTTTTTGAGTGTACAACCAGTGCAGAAAGATGTAGGCGATCGATTTGCGATAGGCTGGAAATCAAGTCCTCTACGCTCGATTTCGCGATTTATCTCCACGCTTCACAAAAATTCCATAATTGATGGTTATAATGGGTCAAAGCGATTGAAACTATCCAAGAAATGGATTTCCGCCAAAGAGGTACAAACATGAGGGCTTCGATTTTGATCGTGGACGACGAAAAGGAAATGCTCGACCTTTTGACCTGGATACTTCGGGGCGAATTTGAGATCATCACCGCTTCCGACGGGGAAGAGGCTTTGGAACGGCTAAGGGAGAGGGATTTTGACCTTTGTCTGCTGGACATCATGATGCCCGGGAGAGACGGGTTGGATGTGTTGAAAACCATGCAGAAGGAGAAAATTGATGTCCCGGTCATTTTTCTGACGGCCCGGGCGGAGACGGAAGATCGGGTGGAGGGTTTGGAGCAGGGAGCGGATGATTACATCGTGAAACCCTTCGAACCTCGGGAGGTCATCGCCCGGATCCGTTCCGTTCTGCGCCGGACATCCCGACGGGAAGCGGGGGAGAGGATCACCGTGGACGGGCTGGTGTTGGATCTGACGGGAAGAACCGCCCGGGTTCGGGGAAGGGAATTGAAATTGACCCGAATCGAATTCGATTTGCTCTCCCTGTTGATCCGTCATCCCGGCCGGGCTTTTTCCCGGGAGGAGTTGCTGGAGAAAGTCTGGGGACTTGACTTTCTCGGAGATGAGCGGACCGTGGACACCCACGTGAAAAACTTACGGGAGAAGTTCCGGACGGCCGGTTACCCGCCGGAATCCATCGAAACGGTCTGGGGTTTCGGCTATAAATGGAGGACGTCTTGAGGTGCAGCGAATCGCCGCCAAGTGGTTGCTGGCCATCTTGACCGCATTGTCCCTGGGCCTCATCTTGTTGGGTGTGGCCAGTTATCAGGTGATCACCAACCATTACCGCCAATATGCCGCCTCGGATCTCCTTGCCCGCTCCCGTTCCTATGCGGAGATCCTATCCGTGGACTGGGATGAA
>JAJYSD010000362.1 GCA_021793745.1 Bacillota bacterium | reverse complement strand
CGATCTAGGAATCCGAAGGTGAAGGCCTGTTTGACGCCGGCAGCCAGGGCGGCTGTCTCATCGGCGGCGCCGGGCCGGGCGGTGTTTTCCATGTAGCGTTGTTGACCGATGGTCATAATGGTCACAAACAGCGCCGTGCCGATGGCACCGGACACCTGCATCAGGGTGTTGGCGATCGCCGCGCCGTGGGGGTACAGGGCGGGGGGCAATTGGTTCAGGCCGTTGGTTTGAGCCGGCATCATCACCATCGCCACCGACACCATCAGCAGCGTGTGCAGGATGACGATGGTGATCGGCGTCGTATCCTGGTCCAAGGAGCGGAACAGGAAGACGGTGATCGTCATCGTGACAATGCCCGGAATCAAGAGCCAGCGGGGTCCGAACTTGTCAAACAGATAGCCCATCACCGGCGAAATGGCCCCGTTGATGAGGCCTCCCGGCAGCATGACCAGCCCGACCGTTACGGCGCTAAAGGCGAGCACCTTCAGCAGATAGATGGGCATGACGATCATCGTGGCAAACATGGTCATCACCACGATCATCATGACGACGATGGCCAGGCTGAACATCGGGTAGGCGAAGACCCGCATATCGAGCATGGGGGTCTCCAATCGCCTCTGACGGATGACGAACAGGACGAGGGAAGTCAATCCCGCTGACAGGGCGATGAGCACTTCCGGATCCGTCCAACCGCCCGTACCTTCTCCGGCGGAACTGAAGCCGAAGACCACGCCGCCGAAGCCGATGGTGGACAGCACGACCGAGATCAGATCCAACTTGGGACGGGTCACTTCCGTGACGTTTTTCAGGGAAAAGGCGCCGTACAAAATGGCGATGACGGCGATGGGGAGGACCAGATAAAACAGCCAGCGCCAGGATAGGTAATCGACGATCAGCCCGGACACCGTCGGGCCGATGGCGGGGGCGAACATGATGACCAGGCCGAACAGGCCCATGACTCGCCCCCTCCGTTCCGGCGGGATCACGGCCAGGATGACGTTTGTCAACAGCGGTATCAAGATCCCGGTGCCGGATGCCTGCAGGATGCGGCCCAGCAGTAAAAAAGCAAAGGCGGGGGCGATTCCCGCGATCAGGGTCCCCACGCCGAACAGGCCCATGGCGGTGAGGTAAAGCTGCCGGGTGGTGAAGCGCTGAATCAGGAAGGCGCTCACCGGAACCAACACGGCGATGACGAGCAGGTAACTCGTGGTGAGCCATTGGGCGGTGCTTGCCTCCACCCGAAAGGCCTCCATGATCGGCGTGATCGCCACGTTGAGCAGCGTCTCATTCAGGATGGCGACAAAGGCGCCGGAAAGCAAAACGGCGAGCAGGGAGATGACGCTGGTGCGGCTTCTCTCCTCTTCCCTGGGCGTCTGTATTTCTTTTGGTTGCCCCATGGTATGTCCCCTCTCTTCAGGCATGTGTAGCTTTCGAACCCTTATTTTATTGAATAAAAAAACCTTCCATTCCCACAGGAAGGAGCGATTCGTCGATCAGAGCTGACGTTGTTGCGGTTTTTTCGTAAAAAGGCGCACTTTCCACAAGGGCTGCGGATACAAAAATAGCAAAACCGAACCGATCTGTCAATCGGTACGGTTTTGCCAATAAGTGGGATGCGCGCGGGGTTGAAGGTGCCGCAGATAAAAGGCGAGGCGGCTGGGCGCAACCCTTTCCGGGGTGCGATTTACGGGTCGGGATCTTGGTCTTTTTCCGGTGTCGGTTCGGTTTCTTCCCTTTTTACAAACCACCCGCCGCCGATGGACCGGTACCGGTGCCGGTTTTTCCGATGAAGGGGGCAAAAGTCGCAGCGGCCGCCCGGACGCTTCCGGTAGCATTCCAAGCAACGGATCGGACGCATGGTCATCCTTCGGCCAAAAGATCACAGAAGCGCTTGGCATAGACGGGCAGATCCGGTGGGCGACGGCTGGAGACCAGGTTGCCGTCGACGACCACCGGCTCATCCACCCAGACGGCGCCCGCGTTTTCCATGTCGTCCCGGATACCGGGGGTGGACGTGACCCGCTTTCCTTCCAGAATCTTGGCCGATATCAGCACCCATCCGGCGTGACAAATCTGCCCGATCGGCTTTCCGGCTTCGTGAAGGGTGCGGACCGCCTGGAGCACCCGCGGGTCGCGGCGCAGTTTATCCGGAGCCCATCCGCCGGGGATCAGCAAACCGTCATAGGCTCCGGGATCCATTTCCGCAAAGGAGAGGTCCGCCGTTGCCGGGACTCCGTACTTTCCTTTATATACGGCACCCTTCTCCGGGCCGATCAGGTGAACCTCCGCCCCCTCTTCCCGCAATCGCATGACGGGATACCACAGTTCCAGGTCTTCAAATTCGGCTTCGACCAAGCAGGCCACCCTTTTCCCTTTGAGGCGCAAGGCATTCCCCTCCGTGATCCAGTTTTCGGGAATCGGCGAACTTTTTTATATGAGCGACACTCAAGTTTCACCTTGATGTCCGATGGCTCATTGGTTAAAATGAAATAAGAATCAAGTGAGAATCAATTTAAAATGAAAATCACATGATAATCAATGTAGAGTGAACCTCTTCGCCCATTATGTTATCATAAACAAAGGGCCGAATGCAGGACCCTTGATTTTTTGTTGGCAATACCCGATATGCCCGGATGGAGGACGGCCAAGCCCTGCCGCTGGCACCCTCGACGGGTCATCATCGGTTGAAATATAAAAGTTAGAGAAGCATTGGAGGTTATGCTCATGTCGAATTCACCGAAAATGATCATAGAAGATCTTCATGTCGCGGTGGAAGACAAGGAGATCTTGAAAGGGGTCAACCTGGAGATCAACGGAGGAGAAGTCCATGCGATCATGGGTCCCAACGGGAGATC
>JAJYSD010000361.1 GCA_021793745.1 Bacillota bacterium | reverse complement strand
AGGCGGAGCACCGCCCCCGGCGTTGGAGCTGCCGATACGCCAAAACCCGGCCCCTGAAGGTTTTCCCGCATGGCTCCGATTTCGATAAATCATGAATGGTACGCTATCTCTTTCAGTTCAAATGATTTATAATATGTAGAGGGTAATGGCCATTGCCCCGGCGATGAAACGGAACGGAAGGAGTTGGGACGGATGGGACGACCCTGGCGTAGGAAGTGGAAGGTGTCGATGATGATCGCCATGGCTTTGGTGCTCGTCGCCTGCGGTTCCGGCGGGCCGAGCGCCGGCGGCGGGGACAACAAGCAGGTGGAGATCTTCAGCTGGTGGACCGGTGCGGGGGAGGAAGCGGGGCTCCATGCCCTGATCGAACTGTTTCAGGAGAAGCATCCCGACATTGAAGTGATCAACGCCGCCGTAGCCGGGGGAGCGGGCACCAATGCCAAGGCGACGCTGGCCACCCGCATGCAGGGAAATGATCCCCCGGATACCTTCCAGGTGCACGGAGGAGCGGAGTTGAACGAGGGATGGGTTGCAGCGGGGAAAATGGAACCCCTGAATGATCTGTACGAAGAGCAGGGGTGGATGGATCAGTTTCCCGAGGACCTCATCGAGCTGGTCAGCAAAGACGGCAAGATCTATTCCGTCCCCGTCAACATTCATCGGGGCAATGTTCTGTGGTACAACAAGAAGATCTTTGAGGAACACGGCCTGGAGCCGCCCAAGAATTTCGACGAGTTTTTCAAGGTGGCCGAGAAGCTGAAGGCGAAGGGAGTCACCCCGCTGGCGCTGGGAGACAAGGAGCCCTGGGCGGCCACGCACCTGTTTGAAACGGTCCTCCTCGGAACCCTGGGGCCGGAGGATTACAACAAGCTGTGGCAGGGGGAACTGGCCTTCGATGACCCGAAGGTGAAGAAGGCGTTCCAAACCTTCCAACGGATGATCCAATACACCAACGACGATCACGCCGCCCGGAACTGGCAGGACGCCGCCCAGATGGTGGCCAAGGGCGAGGCGGCGATGAACGTGATGGGGGATTGGGTCAAGGGGTACTTTACCACCGACCTGAAATTGAAGCCGAATAAGGATTTCGGTTGGTCTCCGACGCCGGATACCGAGGGCACCTTCATGGTGATTACGGACACCTTCGGCTTGCCCAAGGGGGCGAAAAACCCCGAAGCGACCAAGGCCTTCCTCAAGGTGTTGGGTTCCGTCGAGGGACAGGACGTCTTCAATCCGCTGAAGGGATCCATTCCCGCCCGGGTGGATGCGGATGTGAACAAATACGACGAGTACGGCAAACAGACGATTGAAGACTTTAAGAAGGATCGGCTGACGCCCAGTTTGGCCCACGGTTCTGCGGCCTCGGAAGGGTTCTTGACGGAGGCGAACAACATCGTCAATACCTTCGTATCCCAGGGAAATGTGGATCAGGCCGTAAAGTCCATGAAACAGGCGGCAACCTCCAGCGGGATCGGGAAATGAACGGATCCCGGTTCCGGTGATGGGCGGAGGCGGTCAGAGCTGGGGCGGTCGTGGCGTGCGCCGGGGACATCTCCCTATCGCGGCGTTGCGACACGCCCTTTTCAATGCGCTGGCTCGAGAAACGACGCAGAGCATCATCGTTGGAGGGGAGATGCCGGCTCCTTTTTTATGGGGGCGATGCGGAACCGGCTCAACCCGCCTGCGCGCCGTCCCGGGATTTTCACCAAGCTTCGAGGGGAGAAGGAGTGAAGGAATGCGGCAAAAAGAACAGTGGCTGGCGTTTTTGCTGGTATTACCCTCCTTTTTGGCGGTGGCGATCTTCGTTTACGGGTTTATCGGGTGGACGGGAGCTGTCTCCTTCACGGAATGGAATACCCTCGTCCCCAATTGGTCCTGGGCGGGGCTGAAAAACTATCTCTATTTGTTTAACGATCTCCGATTCCAGGCCGATTTGCGCAACACGCTGGTATTTACGGTATTCTTCATCCTTCTGTCGGCGGGTTTGGGCCTCCTTTTGGCGGTACTGCTGGACCGTCGCATCCGGGCCGAGGGATGGTTTCGCAATATCTTCATTTTTCCCATGGCCTTGTCTTTCATCGTTACGGGTGTGGTATGGCAGTGGATCTTCAACCCCTCCACGGGGATCAACCTGTTGCTGAAGGAATGGGGATTGGAGCGGCTTCCCCAATGGTACGTGGATACCCGGGTGATTCCCGGCGTGGAGTGGGGGCAGATCTCCTTCGGCATTCCCCTGGCGCTGATCGCCGTGGTGATCGCCGCCGTCTGGCAGTTGTCCGGATTTGCGATGGCCATGTATCTGGCGGGGCTGCGGGCCATTCCGGAAGAGATCCGGGAGGCGGCCCGGGTGGACGGGGCCAATGAATGGCAGGTATTCCGCAAGGTGATCCTGCCTCAGCTCAGGCCCATCACCCTGAGCGTCATCATCATTCTGGGTCACATTTCCCTGAAGATCTTCGATCTGATTTATGCGATGACGGGGCCCGGAGCGATGTTTGTGACGGATATGCCGGGGGTGTACATGTTTGAGACCACCTTCCGGGGGAATCATTACGCCCAGGGGGCGGCCATCGCCGTCATCATGTTGATACTGGTTTGCGCACTGATCATTCCTTATCTATGGAGCAATCTGCGCAGGGGGGTGGAGTGATGCCCGGTGTACGCCGTTTGCCGCGAATCCTGATCTATGCGGTGTTGATCGCCCTGTCCCTGTTTTATCTGATCCCCGTTTACGTCATGATGGTGACCAGTTTCAAGGGGATGGAGGAGGCCACCCTCGACCGCATGTGGGAGCTGCCCTCCTCCTTCCATCTGGAAAGTTATGCCATCGCCTATGAAAAGCTGGCTCCCCACCTGCTCAAC
>JAJYSD010000360.1 GCA_021793745.1 Bacillota bacterium | reverse complement strand
AGCCAACGCATCCGCCGTGGCCAAATCGGTGTTTCCGAGACCGGAGGGATCCAGCCCCAGCCCGACGGCTGCGATCACGGCGACATACCAGAGCACCGCGAGCAGGACGGAGAAGACGAGCAAAAACCCGATCATGCGGAAGGGAATCTTCATTTCCTCCGCCGCCTGCGGGATCACGTCAAACCCCACGAAGAGAAAGGGCGTCATGACCAACACCGATAGCAGGCCTCCCATCCCATTGACAAAGAAGGGGCGGAAATACGCCGGTTCGCCGCCGGTGAAGGAGCCGATGATCAACAACACCCCCACAAGAGCCAACAGCAGGGTGCATATGCCCTGAAAAACGGCGGCCGGTCGAATGCCCAGATAGTTGACGACCGTGATCACAACCGCTCCGAACATCCCCACCAGCGCCCAGGTCAGGGTGACATCATACCCGGCGATGGTCCAGAGGTGAACGGCATGATAGCCCGGGAACAGATAATCGATCACCGTCGGCAAAGCCACCGCCTCAAAGGCGACGACGGAGATATACCCCAGAGCGATCCCCCAGGAAGCCACAAAGGAAAAGCGCGGACCGAGGGCGCGCAGGGTGTAATACAGCTCCCCTCCCACCCTGGGCATCGCCGAGACCAATTCGGCGTAGGTTAAACCGACAAAGACGACCATCAGTCCCCCGACCAGAAAGGCGAGGATGCTGCCGACACTCCCCGCTTCGAGGATCCAATCCCCGGCCAAAACCACCCAGCCCCAGCCGATCATCGCCCCGAAAGCCAGCGAGATCACGTCTTTCTTGGACAATACCCGGACGAGCTGTCGCTTTTCCATCCAACCCCTCCTTCCTCACCGGCCAATCTTGCAAAAGGCGTGCCAACGCGAAACGCCCGGAAAGCCCCGAATCCCTGCTCCCTGTGCGGAACTGGCTATGCAAAAATGCATAACCCCCGGCCCATCAGCGGCCCGGGGGAAAGTATTTGTGCCATTTCCTAACGACGGTGGATTGGCTAATCCCCAACACTTTGGCCATCTCCGTGGTGCTTCGGCATCGCTTCTTCGCTTCCATCAGGATCTGCTTTTCCACTTCGGCCAGGATCGCCGGAAGCGTCCGGTCGCCGTTGAACAGTGCGGAGAAATTCTCCTCGGGTTGCCGCATCTTCTCGGGCAAATCCCTCATGCGGATGACCCGCTCCTCCACCGTCACCACCAACCGTTCCATCAGGTTCTCCAATTCCCGGACATTTCCCGGCCACGAATACTTCAGCAGACCCTCCACCGCCCCAGCGTCCAACTCCTTCTCCCGCCGATACTTCCTCCGGTATTTGTCCAAAAAATGGCGGATCAGCGGCAAAATATCCTCCTGTCGTTCACGGAGGGGCGGAATGGTGATCGGAACCACATTGAGTCGAAAATACAGGTCCTCCCGGAAACGTCCTTCCCTAACCAGATTTTCCAGGTTTCGATTGGTGGCGGCGATCAGACGGAAATCCGATTCCTGTGGCCGGGTACCCCCAATCCGGTAATATCGCTTTTCCTGAATAAACTTCAGCACCTTCACCTGGGCCGAAAAGGAAAGTTCACTGATCTCGTCCAGAAACAAGGTACCTCCGTGGGCCCGTTCGGCAAATCCCGCTTTGCCCTTACTGCCGGCCCCGGTAAAGGAGCCGGGTTCGTAACCAAAAAACTCCGACTCAAACAAGGACTCCGGGATTGCCCCGCAGTTGACTTCAATAAACGGACCTCCCGCCCGGTTGCTTTGTTGATGAATATACCGGGCAATCGCCGTCTTTCCGACCCCCGATTCGCCCTGGAGCAGCACATGGACATCCACCTGGGCCACCTTCCGCGCCATTTCCAAGGAACGCTTCATCGAGCCGTTTACGGCGACAAACCCGCCATCGTCCCGTTTCTCTCTTCGCAGCGCATCCAGCTCCGATTGGAGCCGGGCCATTTCCTGCTCCATCGCGTTTAAGTGCTCCTGCAGCCGAACCGGCTCGGTAATGTCCCGGGAATAACAAATGACCCGAAAGATGTCACCGTTTTTTTTGAAGACGGGCACCCCGGTTACCAGGACGCGCCTTCCGCCCTTCGTCCGTTGTACGTCGGTCCATTTGGTTTTTTCTTTCAAAACCTTTCGGGTAATGGAGGGCTGAAACACCTTTTCCGATTCCAGTTGCCGAACAGTTTTTCCGATCAACTCCTCCGAACGCTTGCCATAAATTTTTTCAAAATCGCCGCTCACCTTCAGGATTTTTCCGCGACTGTCGGTGATGATGACATCGTCATATAGGGAACGGAGAACGGTATCGGCATCCAGGGAAAGGGCGTTTTCTTCCCAGGCGGAAGGGGCTTTCTCCTCCGGTGTCAAAAGTAGAAAGCGACGGCGGGAACACATCACCCGCCAGACGCTCCACCGACTTCCGCAGAAAGGGATGTTTCGGTTCCGATCGGACCGGGTTCGTCCGATACCGGGGATCAACTGCTCGGCCTGCATCCCGAGGATCTCTTCTTCACGCCGATCCAAAAGAGAACAGGCCATCCGGTTGGCGAAAGTCACACAGCCGTGACCGTCAAGGCCAAGCACCGGAAACGGAAGATTCTGAAGAAACTGATCCGCCGTCGGCCAGCCCTTTTCCCCCATGGCGTGTCCCCTTTCCTGAGAGTCGGGTATCACTTTTATTTATTTTAGCATAAGTTATTTATTTCTGCATAATCCTTATCATCGGTCGCCGGAGCGCCTTTGTCCTCCTGCCGCTCCGGGAAGCACGAAAAGCGTTATTCAAACCGGCGGCATCGGCCCTTGCATCCGCTTCTTCCTTCGATAGGGGGTGATATGCGGGACCGCTTTGAACGCACGGGGATGCGTTGGGTAGA
>JAJYSD010000359.1 GCA_021793745.1 Bacillota bacterium | reverse complement strand
CCGCTTCGGACACCATTTCCCGGCGAATCACCGCATCGGGAGAGCCCGTGGATGTGACTACGATATCCGCTTCCCGCAGGGAATCGACGAGCCGATCAAAGGGGCGGGCTTCTCCGTCGAAGCGCGCTGCCACTTCCTCCGCCTTTTCCAGGGTGCGATTGGTGACGATCACCCGGTCCGCCCCGGCCTCGCGAAAGTGCTTAGCCGTCAACTCGCCCATTTTCCCGGCTCCGACCAATAGCACCGTCTTCCCGGAAAATCCGTCAAACAGCTTTTTTCCCAATTCCACCGCCGCATAGCTGACCGATACGGCATTCTGGCCGATCTCGGTCTCCGCATGAACCCGCTTGCCGAGGGTGACGGCCTGTTTAAACAGGGTGTTGAACAGGGTTCCCGTCGCTCCGTGTTTTTGGGCGGTCAAAAAGGCCGATTTCACTTGACCCAAAATTTGGGTCTCCCCGATAATCATCGAATCCAAGCCGCACGCCACCAGGAACAAGTGACGGACAGCTTCCTCGTTTTGCTTCACATACAAATGATCGACGAATTGCTCCCGGGGTATGCCGAACCAATTTTCCAAAAAAGTCTTCAGATAATACTCCCCCGTGTGAAGCTGATCGCAAACGGCGTACAATTCCATCCGATTGCACGTGCTCAGTATCGTGCATTCCAAAATGCTCTTGGTGTGGCGCAGACGCGTCAGCGCCTCCTCCAGCTCCCCGTCGGAGAAGGCCAGCCGCTCGCGCAGCTCCACCGGAGCAGTGCGATGATTGAGTCCTAACACCATGATGTGCATCGAATCACCCCGACTACCAGGGACCAAAGTGACGTATCCCGCAAAAAATCGCACACAAAAAGTGTGATCTTTTTCATTCCCGTTTTTTTCAGTCTATCCCCATTATAGCACAGGCCATTCCGGCAATAAGTCAACACCTTTGAACAGATTTTGAATCCGGGGCATACGATGACACTAGCCCAGATCAACCGAGGAGGGTAACACCATGCCCAGTCTGTTCCGGTCCCGCAAGGGGATTATCGCCGTCCTGCTCGTCATCGGTTTGGCGGTGATCGGTGGGATCGTCAAAGCCTTTCTACCTTCGGAAGAGAATCCATTGGAAACCCTTCAGGTCGTGGAGGTAACCCGCTCACCCTTTTATGCTCCCCAATATGTGGCTCTGTCCAAGGGGTTTTTTAAAGAGGAAGGGTTGGATATCCAGCTGTCCAACGGCTTCGGCGGGGATAAAACGATGGCCGCCCTCTTGTCCGGGGATGCGGATATTGTTCTGGTCGGCCTGGAGGCGGGGGTTTATGTCAATGCCCGCAGCGCGGCCAGTCCCGTCACAGCCTTCGGCCAAGTGTCCCAAACGGACGGCTCCTTCCTGGTGTCGAGGGAACCGATCGATCACTTTCGCTGGAGCGATCTGCGCGGCAAATCCCTGCTCGGCCAACGAAAGGGCGGAATGCCCCAGATGGTGAGCGAATACGTCCAGCGCAAAAACGGTTTGACTCCCCATAAGGACGTGAAGATCATCCAAAATGTCGACTACAAAAACCTGGGAAGCGCTTTTGCCTCGGGAACCGGGGATTTTGCCCAACTGTTCGAACCGACCGCTTCCATGTTGGAAAAGGAGGGAAAGGGGTACGTCGTCGCCTCCTTCGGTGTCGACAGCGGAAAGCTTCCCTATGCCACCTACATCACCCGCGCCCAATTTATTGAAGAGCATCCGGATGTGATCCACCGGTTCCTCCGCGCCCTCTATCGCGCCCAAAAGTGGACCCACGAACATTCGCCCGAAGAGATCAGCGATGCCATTGCTCCCTATTTTACCGATACCGACCGGGAAGTGCTGGTCCGGGTGGTGGAGCGATATCAGACCCAAAAATCCTGGGCTCCGGATCCGATCATCGAAAAGTCCGAATACGATCACCTGTTGGAAGTGATGCGCCAGGCGGGGGAACTCCCCGGAACCATTCCTTACAAGGACATCATTCGAACGGATATCGCGGAAGCGGTCATCGAAGAGCAGGATTAAGAGCTCTGGTCAGGAGGAATCGCCATGACACCCATCGATGCGATCGAAATCGATCATGTGACCAAAACGTATCTGACCGAACGGGACGAACGGCAGGCGCTGGGACCGATCACCCTCGCCGTCACTCCCGGCGAGATGGTGGCGATCGTCGGCCCCAGCGGATGCGGCAAAAGCACGCTGCTTTCCCTGATCGCCGGCCTGATACCGGTCACGTCGGGGGAGATCCGCCTGTTCGGGGAGCCCGTAAAGGGACCCTCCCCCCGGATCGGGTACATGCTGCAACGGGACGGCCTGCTGGAATGGCGGACGGTGGAGGAAAACATCGCCCTCGGCCTGGAAATCCGGGGACAGACAAGCCGAAAAAACCTGGACCAGGCCCGCTACCTGCTCAGGGAGATGGGATTGGATTCTGCGGTTCATCAATATCCGTCCCAACTTTCCGGCGGAATGCGGCAACGGGTCGCCCTGGTGCGAACCATGGCCATACAGCCGGACATCCTCCTCCTGGATGAGCCCTTTTCAGCGGTCGATTATCAAAACAAGCTGCACCTGGAGCAAATGCTCATCTCGATCCGAAGGCAGCACCAGATCACCACGGTCCTGATCACCCATGACCTGGAGGAGTCCCTGGCCCTCGCAGACCGGATCGTCGTCCTCTCCCACAGGCCGGGGAAAATCCGGCGCATGATCTCCTTGCCGGAAGAATTGCGCAGGGCCGATCCTCTGGAAACGCGCAGCCATCCCCTGTTCCGCACCTACTTCAATGAGCTCTGGAAGGAGTTGGAACACCCATGATCAACGGAACCCTCAAACGATGGCTGGAACGGGGCGCAGATCGGAA
>JAJYSD010000358.1 GCA_021793745.1 Bacillota bacterium | reverse complement strand
ACGACGCATGCGACCCGTTGGGTCATGTCAACAACGCCGTCTACTACACTTACATGGAGACGGCTCGGACCGAACTGTTCCGAATGCTCGATCCCGCCATGGATGTAAACAACTGGAAATTGATCGTCGCCTCCACCAGCTGCGAATACAAAGCGCAGGCCACCTTCGCCCAGTGGCTCCGGATCACCACGGAAGTGGAGCGCATCGGCAACAGCAGCTTTACCGTCCTGCACCGGATCACGGATCGGGACAGCGGAAAGCTGATCGCCCTCGGCCGGGCGGTGCTGGTCCACTTCGACTATCGGGAGCAGCGGAGCCGTCCATTGACGCCGGAGATGCGGCGGGCCCTCGAAGGCTTGTTGGTGACCGCTGATGAATAAAGGGGGATGAAACGCCGAAGCGGGAGCCTTTCGTCGACCGAAGGGCTCCCGCCTCTTGATCAGCCAACATCCAAAACCATCAGTTCCTGATCCACGTATAAAGACCCGATTTTCAGCGATTTGGGCTCCTTGCCCCAGGTCCAAAATCCGAGGGATGCATACAGCCCCTTGGCGGCCCCATTGGAGGAAACCACCCGGAGGGTAATCAGCTCCAATCCCTCCATCCCTTTGGCGCGGCTCACCGCCTCCGCCAGCAGCGCCTTCCCCACCCCCTTGCCGCGGCACTCGGGACGGCAATACATCCCCCAAATCACTCCTTTGTGCCTCTTCTTCACGCCGGTCTCCCGGTAAAAGCCCACCATGCCCATCAACCGCCCCTCCGCATCAAAGGCCCCCAGGATAAAGGCGTCGGGGGAGGGCTTCAGCCTTTCAGCCATCTCCTCGATGGAAAGGTTCATCGCTTCCTCATAGGACTGGCCAAAGGCATCGGGGTGGTCTCGAAGCGCTTTGAGGCGCAGCTCCCGGAAAGACGCGGCATCTTCCGGGTTCAACGGCCGTATCCGCATCCTCTTCTCCTCCACACTGCGAGGTAACAAAAAAGGGGCGAAAGCCCCGAACATCCAAACCGTCAATCCGCGCTCCGCCGGGGCTTGTCAGGGCTCCAGCGAAGGCCCCTTCACCCCGGCGGGATACCGCCCTCTCATCCCGTCTTCGAAGCGGTGCTCACCTCCGGATACACCTGCACGCCGTCCACCCGGACCAACTTCCGAAACGCCTCCAACAGATGGCGGGTGATCGGGCCCGGCTTGCCGGTACCGATCCGGCGACCGTCCACCTCGACGACGGCGATCACTTCGGCAGCCGTCCCCGTGAGGAACGCCTCATCGGCGATATACACATCGTGGCGGGTGAAGGGCTCTTCCTTGACCGGATATCCCAGTTGGTCGGCCAAGTCCATGATCGCTTTCCGCGTGATGCCCTCCAGGGCCCCCACGTAACCGGGAGGCGTGTACAGGACACCCTTTTTGACGATGAAGATGTTATCCCCGGACCCTTCGGCCACATATCCGTGCTCATTCAGCATCAGGGCTTCTCCTACGCCGGCCCGGGTTGCTTCAATCTTCACGAGAACGTTGTTCAGATAATTCAAAGATTTAATCTTTGGATTGAGGGCGTCCGGGATATTGCGCCGAGTTGGAACGGTCACGATAGGCAACCCGTTATCATACAACTCCTGGGGAAAGAGGCGGACCTGGTCGACGATGATGATCACCTGAGGGTTGGAGCAACTCGCCGGGTCCAGCGACAGGGATCCCGCTCCGCGGGAGACGACCAAACGGATATACGCATCCCGCAGGCCGTTTTTGCGAACCGCATCGACGACGGCCTGCTGCATCTCTTCCATCGTCATGGGAATCTCCAGCATGATCGATTTGGCCGAATCGTACAAGCGCTCCAGGTGTTCCTTCAGACGAAAAACGTTTCCGTCATAGACCCGAATCCCTTCAAACACCCCGTCACCATAGAGAAAACCGTGGTCGAAAACGGATACCTTCGCCTCGTCCTTGCGAAAATACGCTCCGTTGATGTACACCCACCGCTCGTCTCTCTCTTCCATTGGTCAGCACTCCCTCCGAAAAAGTACAAAAAATGATAAAAGCCTCTTCCGCGCAAATTCCGACCAAAGTCAGAACCTGCCGCACGAGGCTTTTTTCCCCACGGTGTACACCGATCACGGTGTTGATACCGCTCGGACCAGTCCTTCGCCGCCGGCGAAGCGGAACCCTAGGTATCCTCCTGACTCTCAAAATCATTCCAATATTTTATTTATCGAACATTATAGTCCCGTCACAGGGAAATGTCAACGCACCGCCGATTTCTCCCCCTTCAACAGGCGGTAACAGGGGAAAGAGCCCAGCCGGCGCACATGACAGCCCAGGGCTTCGATTTCGGCGACCGCTCCGGCCAGCAACACGGGATCCCACTCTTTCTCCACATCGATAAAAAAATGATAGCTCCCCAGCCCTTTTTTGGTGGGTCGGGATTCGATGCGGCACAAGTTGAGCTGGCGCCAGGCAAAGGCGGAAAGAACCTGGTGCAGGGCCCCCGGATAGTCGGAGGGCAGCGTGACCAAAAGGCTCGTTTTGTGCATCTCCGGGTCCTTGGCCCTTTGGGAGAGGGGTTGTTTGCCCACGACGATAAAACGGGTGAAATTGTTCGGGTGATCCTGCACGTCCTCCGCCAACACCTGAAGGCCGTACAATTCCCCTGCCGTGCGGGTGCCGATGGCCACCCACGGCTCATCGAAGCGGTTTTTGACCTGCCGGGCCGCCTCCGCCGTGCTGTCGGCAAAGGCCACATCGGCATCGGGAAGATGCTTCCGCAGATACAGACGGCACTGGGCCACCGCCTGGGGATGGGAAAGGATCCGGGTCCAGGCCGCCGGCGGATTTTTCGCCTGGAGGGGGTGAACCAGCAGACACTGCGCAATCGGAT
>JAJYSD010000357.1 GCA_021793745.1 Bacillota bacterium | reverse complement strand
CGCGGCGAACGTTCCTACGACATTTACTCCCGGCTATTGAAGGACCGGATCGTCTTCATCGGCTCCGCCATCGACGACGCCGTAGCCAACGCCGTCGTCGCCCAACTCCTCTTCCTGGCCGCCGAGAACAGTCAAAAGGACATCCACCTCTACATCCATTCCCCGGGAGGATCCATCACCGCCGGCATGGCCATCTACGACACCATGCAATACATCCGGCCGGACGTCTCCACCATCTGCCTGGGCCTGGCGGCATCGATGGGCGCCTTTCTCCTCCTCGCCGGCGCACCGGGAAAGCGATATGCCCTCCCCAACGCGGAGGTGATGCTCCACCAGCCCTGGGGCGGAGCCAGGGGGCAGGCTTCGGACATCAAGATCCAGGCCGACCGCATCCTCAGGGATCGGGAGCGCATCAACCGGATCATTTCGGAGCGAACCGGCCAGCCTTTAGAACGGGTGGTCCGGGACACCGACCGGGACTTCTTCCTCACCGCCGAACAGGCCCGGAAATACGGCATCATCGACCGGGTCATCGAAGGAGCGTGAGGATGCCTGAGAAGGGCGAAAGCGGCCGCTATGGCCGCTTCCTTTCACTCTCCGCCCATTTTTCGGCAGGCCCGATTGAATCCGTGTCACCGGCCGATCACCTGGTTGTAGAAGGGCGCCCACCGCCGGTATATGCGAAGGTTTCGGTCGTTGTTCATCGTTACCTCCTGATCAGGGCCGGATGCGGATCAAGCGCAGGCTGTTCAGCGTGACCAGCAGGGCGGCCCCCATGTCGGCGAAGATCGCCAGCCACAGGGTCAGCCATCCGGGAAACACCAGGTATACCGCCGCAAATTTGGTGATGAGGGAAAAGGCGATGTTTTGTTTAATGATCCGGAGTGCGGCGCGGCTCAAGCGCACCGTGAAGGGCAATTTGGAGAGATCGTCGGCCATCAGCACGATGTCGGCCGTCTCCAGGGCCGTATCGGTTCCGGCTCCCCCCATGGCGATGCCGGTGGTGGCCACGGCCATGGCGGGAGCGTCATTGATGCCGTCACCGACCATCCCGATGCGACGGTGGGTGTTCCGCAACCCCTTGACCGCTTCCACTTTGTCCTCCGGCAAGAGTTCGGCCCGGTATTCGTCGACGCCGACGGCCTCGGCCACTGTCCGGGCCGTGGCCGCATGGTCTCCGGTCAGCATCACCGTTTTTTCCACGCCGATCCCTTTTAGTTGGGAAATCGCCTGCTTGGCGGAATCCCGAACAGCGTCGGCCAGGGCGAAAAGAGCGATCACTTCCCTCGAGTCACCCAGCAGGACGGCGGTCCGCCCCCGCCCCTGCAGATTTTCCAGGACCGGCCAGACCCCTTCCATCGGCGCCCCCATCTCTTCGAAGAGGCGCGGGCTGCCGATCCAGTAGGCTTTCCCTTCCACAACGGCCCGGGCTCCGAGGCCCGGTTTGGCTTCAAAGTCGCGGGCTTCCAGGGATAAGGCCCTTTTCTCCCGCGCATACCTCACGATCGCCCGGGCAAGGGGGTGTTCGGAGCGGGCCTCCATCGCCGCGGCGATGGCCAGCGCCTCTCGTTCGGAAACCTCCCCAAGGGGAATGATTCCCGTGACGACCGGCTCCCCCCGGGTCAGCGTCCCGGTCTTGTCAAAGGCGATGGCCTTCAGGGCGCCCATATTTTCCAGATGCAGCCCTCCTTTGATCAGCACCCCCCGGCCGGCTGCATTCCCGATAGCGGAGACAACGGCCACCGGCGTGGAGACCACCAGGGCGCAGGGGCAGGCGACGATCAGCAGGGCCAACGCATCGTAAAGGGAGGAGATCCAGGGAGCGCGGAACATCAGCGGCGGGATCAGCGCCATCCCGAGGGCCAACAGCATGATCGCCGGCGTGTAGTACTTGGCGAACCGATCCACGAAGGCCTGGGAAGGTGCCCGCTGTTCCTGGGCCTCTTCCACCAGGGCGATGATCCGTGATAGGGTGGTATCCTCCGCCCGCTTGGTCACCCGGACTTCCAGAGCCCCGTCCCCGTTGATCGAGCCGGCGTAGACGCGGCTTTCCGGCTCTACCGGAACGGGAACGGACTCCCCTGTGATCGCAGCCTGGTTGACGGCGGACCGGCCGGCGATCACCACCCCGTCCATGGCCAACTTTTCCCCGGGCTTCACCCGCATGATGTCCCCGACCACCACTTCCTCCACGGGCAAAATCCGCTCTTCCCCGTCACGAAGGACCGCAGCTTCCCTGGGGGCCCATTCGATCAGCGATTTCAGCGAGCGGCGAGCCCTGGCGACGGTATAGGCCTGCAGGGATTCGCTCACTCCGAACAGGAAGGCCACCACCGCCGCCTCTTCCCAATAACCGATGGCCACGGCGCCGGTGACGGCGACGCTCATCAGGCTGTTCATATCAAATTGGAGCTTGAGCAGGCTGGGAAACCCTTTTCGGGCGGTCTCCCGCCCGCCCACCACCATCGCCAGAAGAAACAATCCGATCGTCAGGGCGTCCGGCGCCTTTAGACCCTGTGAAAGAAAGGCCGCAAGCAAAAATACCAGGGAAAGGGCCGTCATCCGCACCTGCCGGTTTCGGGTCCAAAAGCGGGGTTCGTCCACATCTCCCTGAGCCACCCGGATGTCATCGAAGGCGCCCAGCCGGTCGATCTCGGCGGGAGAAAGCCTTTTTCCGACAATGGTGATTTTGGAAGCCCCGAAGTTGACCCGGGCATCCTTCACCCCGGGCACCCTTTTCACCTTCTGCTCAAACTGAGCAGCGCAATCCGCTCAGGTGAGTCCACTCAACCGATAAATGTATTCCTCCTGCTGCGACACGCTAGTTATCCCCCCTGTCCTCCAAATGGTGTTCCATCGCCATAGCGAGAATTTGCT
>JAJYSD010000356.1 GCA_021793745.1 Bacillota bacterium | reverse complement strand
GTCCTCCGCCACGGCGTTCGGTGCCAAAGGTGGTCCCTCTCGCAGGTGAAGCGGATCTGAGCGGAAAGGCAGCCGAGGTTGATTCAAGGAGGGGAAACCGTGCGGGAAGAGGAGCTGGCCATCCACGGAGGTCCGAAGGTGAAGACGGACGCCTTCGGGACGGGCAAGCGGTTTGGTACGGAGGAAGCGAAGGAATTGCTGGAAGCCCTGGAGCAAAACACGCTGTTTTATCATTCCGGGACCAAGGTGAAGACCTTTTTGAAGCACTTTAACGAGATGTATGGGGTCCGGTACAGTGTGGCCGCATCGTCGGGAACGGCGGCGATCCACGTTGCCCTGGGGGCGGCGGGGGTGACGGTGGGGGATGAGGTGATCACCAGCCCCATCACGGATCAGGGAACGCTGATCGGCATTTTGTACCAGAATGCGATCCCGGTGTTTGCCGATCTGGATCCCCACACCTACAACCTGGATCCGGCTTCGGTGGAGGAGCGGATTACGCCTCGGACCAAGGCCATCCTGGTCGTTCATCTGGCGGGCAATCCCGCCGAAATGGATGCCATTTTGGAGATTGCCCGGCGCCACCGCCTCAAGGTGATTGAAGATTGCGCCCAGAGCTGGCTGACTCGGTACCGGGGGAAACTGGTGGGCACCTTCGGCGATTACGGTTGTTTCAGCACCAACGATTTCAAACACATCAGCACCGGAGACGGAGGCATCGTCACGGTCAATTCCGGGGATGAAGAGGATTTTCAGCGGGTACACGCCTTTGCCGACAAAAATTATCGCCGCTTTTCGGATGAGGTGATGCGGGATCCGGACTTCCTCGCCCCCAATTACCGGATGACGGAGCTTCAGGGTGCGGTCGGCATCGCCCAGCTGAAAAAGCTGTCCTGGATCTGCGGAAAGCGCCATGCCTACGGCGAGCGGCTCACCGAGGGCCTCCGGGATATGCCGGGGATCCTTGCGCCGAAGGTCCCTGAGGGAGGATGGTCCTCCTATTGGTTTTACATGTTTCGGTTGGACGAGACCCGGCTGTCGTGCACGCGGGATCAGTTTGCCCTCGCCCTCCGGGAGGAGGGGATCCCGGCGGCTCCGGGCTATATTCCCCGGGTGGTATACCGTCAGGAGATGTTCCAGAGGCGACGGGCTTATCCGGGCAGCGACTTTCCCTTCTCCCTGTCGGAGATCTCCTATGAGCCGGGACTTTGTCCCGTCGCCGAGGAGATTTTGGCGACGGCGATCCGGCTGCCCGTCAGCGAATTTTTCACGGAAAAGGACATCGACGATATGATCCGGGGAATTCGAAAGGTGGCCCGGTATTACGCCAAGGGATGACCGGGGGGAGGCCCTTTGCGGGAAGGCGGAGAGGGTTGCGGGGGCGTGGCTCCCCGGGCTGCAGGGCTTGAGAGGATGCCCGTAAACGGGCTGTGATTATCGGATGTGGGAGGAAGAGGACATGCGGTTGTGTTTCAAAGGCGATTTGTCCGGGTTGGAAGTGGGGCTGAGGGAGTTGGAGACGGATCTCTCCTTTGTCCGGGATGAGGAGGGCTTCCCCGTCGAAGTGGAGCGCGTATCGGAAAATCGGCTCCAGGTGCAGCTGAAGGAAAAGAAGGGGCGGATTCGGTACCGCGAGCCCATCCATTTTTACCGCGGGCTCGGCATCCTCATCGATGCCCTCCGGGAGGGAAAGGCGGCGACGGTGACGGAGGAACCCCGGTTTGCGATGAACGGGGCGATGTTTGATTGTTCCCGGAACGCCGTGTTCCGGCCGGAGATCCTGCGGCGGGTGATCCGGATGATGGCGTTGATGGGGCTCAACGTGCTCATGCTGTACACGGAAGACACCTACACCGTCGAAGGGGAGCCCTACTTCGGGTACATGCGGGGACGCTATACGCCGGAGGAATTGAAGGAGCTGGATGAGTATGCCTCCCATTTCGGGATCGAAATGATTCCCTGCATACAAACCCTGGCCCACCTGGCGGCCTTTCTCAAGTGGGAACCGGCCGGTTCCTACCGGGATACCGAGGACGTGCTCCTGGCCGCTTCGGAGGATACCTACCGGCTGATCGAACGGATGATCCGTTCCGTCTCCGAAACCTTCCGGAGCCGACGCATCCACATCGGGATGGACGAGGCGTTCGGGTTGGGCAGGGGAAAGTATCTGGACCGCTACGGTTACCGCCCCCCCTTCGAGATCATGATGGATCATCTCGGAAAGGTGCTGGAGATCACCTCCCGCTACGGGCTTAAACCGATGATGTGGAGCGACATGTTTTTCCGGATGGCTTCCCCCGGTCATGAGTATTACAACCTGGACGCCGAGATTCCCGAAGAGGTGATCCGCCGGATGCCCCGGGGCGTCCAGTTGGTGTACTGGGATTATTATCACGATGATCCCGCCTTCTATGAGCAATTTATCGATAAGCACCGCTCCCTCCGATCCGATCCCGTTTTTGCCGGCGGGGTGTGGACCTGGTCGGGGCCGGCGATTCATTACGAGAAGACCTTCGCGACGACCAACGCGGCGCTGGCCGCCTGCAAACGGAAGGGGATCCGGGAGGTGTTCGCCACCTTCTGGGGGGATGACGGTGCGGAGACCAACATGCTCGCCGGCCTTCTGGGCCTCCAGCTCTTCGCTGAGCACGGTTATGCGGAGGAGCCGGATCCGGAAACCCTGAAGCGGCGCTTCGCCCTCTGTACCGGCGGGAATGCCGACGCCTTTTACAACATGGGGAAATTCGACACCTTCCCCGGGGCGGACAAAACGGCGCTGATTCCCGACAACCCCTCCAAATTTCTCCTGTGGCAGGATGTGTTGATCGGCCTCTTCGATAAGCAGATGGAGGGGAAGGGGGCCGCCGAACACTTCGAACGGCTGCACCGCATCCTGAAGGAGGAT
>JAJYSD010000355.1 GCA_021793745.1 Bacillota bacterium | reverse complement strand
TAATGCTTCCCGGACCCGTCCTTTCTCGTCACGTAAAAGAGATAATCATGTTTTTGAGGGTGCATCGCCGCCTCCAGGGCATGCTCCCCGGGATTGGCGATCGGTCCGGGGGGCAACCCCTCGTTCTTGTAGGTATTGTAAGGACTCTCCACCTTCAGGTCGTCATAAGTGAGGATCTCTTTCTGCTCTTCCAGGGCATACTGAACCGTGGCATCCACCTGCAGCAACATCCCCCGGTTCAACCGGTTGTATATGACGCCGGAAATGGTGGGAAGTTCCTCCCGGACGCGCCCCTCCCGCTCAATCAGGGAGGCCACCGTCACCCACTCATCGATGCTCAGGTTTTTCTGCTTCAGCTTTTCGCGAATCCCTTTTTTCTCGAGATGGTGGTCAAACTGCTCCAGCATCTGGTCGACGACTTCCTCGGCTTCGATATCTTTTTCAAACTGATAGGTGCTCGGGAACAAATATCCCTCCAGATGGTATTTCCGATTTTCGTTCGACGGAATGTTTTGTACAAACGAATAATTATACTCCTTCTTTTGTACCGCCTTCAGGAATTCTTCCCGGTCGATTCCCAGTTCTTCATTTTCCGCCAAACGATCGGCGATCTGCTCTACCGTAAACCCCTCGGGAATGGTGATCCGTACGACATCCTGTTTCCCTTCGGAGAGGATGTTCAGGATGTCATCGATCTCCGCCCCGGGCGGGATTTCGTACACTCCTGCCTGCAATTTTCGGGCATATCCCTTCCACCACACATACGGAGCAAAAAACCAAGATTTTCGGATCAGTCCGTTTTCCTTCAGAAGATCACCAATTTCCGCAGTGGAAGCTCCCTGTGGAATTTCCATCCGGATCGGCTCTTGACGAAGCGGAGAATCGAGGGTGTAGTCCACATACATATACCCGACGACTGCCCACGCTCCAAAGAGCAAACAGGTAAGAACCAACCGAATCAACCACTTCATCACGTTTCCCCCATGCACAATCCTTATGTAACGCCTGATCCAGAGCCCCGGCGAAAAAATACCGAGGGGGATGCGACCCTCCGTCGCAACAGCCCATCCCCCTCCACCTCGGACTTTCACCGGGAATTAAGTGGCTCGGCCCTTTTATGTTAGCACAATTGTCCTAAAAAAATAACGGGGCCGGGCCCCGTTTGTTCGTCAATTTTCGTCATAAAACAGCAGCTCGTCGACGGCTTCGGCCGCCCTTTCCCATTCATCCTCATCTTCCACGTGCTCGATTCTGTGATCATCGCCGACGCGGAAGATGTAGGCCTCATCTTCCCCGCCTTCCTCCATCTGGAGGACGCAGTAGTGACGGCCATCCATCTCGATTTCGCGCAAGATGTGGTAAGCGCGCTCTTCCTCGCTTCCCTCTTCATCGACGAGAATCACTTTCTCGCCGTAGGCGTCGCGGAGGAGGGTCACTTCCTTGGCCAATCGCTGTTCATTTCGGTCCATCGGTCATCATCCGTTTGCCGGCGGAGACTCTTCGTCCGCCTCCTCCATGATGGTGTGGAACATTTCCTCCACCATGTCCCACTCTTCTTCGTCTTCGATCAGATGGATCGTGAGGTTATCCCCATCCTCTTCATAACGGAAGGCGTACACCTCCTGCTCTTCCGCCTCTTCCGCGACATCGTCCGCCGGGGTCACGAGCATGTACTTTTTCCCCGTGTCGTCCCGTTCAAAGGTGAACAAGATCTCAAAGCGGTCCTCGTTACCCTCTTCATCAGGAATATAGATGTATTCGGGTTCGCTCCCATGATCCTTCATGTTTCTCGCTTCCTCCTTTGGGCGTCCAAATATCCTTGCAGAATCCAGGACGCTGCTATCTGATCGATCACTTTTCGCCGCTTTTTGCGACTCATATCGGCGGAAAGGAGCGTGCGTTCCGCGGCGACCGTGGACAGGCGCTCATCCCACAGGATCACCGGGAGGGAAAATTGTTCCTCCAACCGCCGGGCCAGCTCCTGACACGCCTTTCCCCGGGGCCCGATCGAACCGTCCATGTTGCGGGGCAGCCCGACGACGATGGCCCCTACCTCATTCTCTTCGATCAGCTCCGCCAGGCGCTTCATCCAGTCGGGGCGCGTCCGATCGATCACCCCCACCCCTTGGGCGGTCCAGACCAAGCGGTCGCTCACCGCCACCCCGATTCGCTTTTTGCCCACATCTAATCCCATGATACGGGAACGGGAGGCGAGGGGCTCCGACCATTCCCGTTTTTTCGAACACATGTAGTATGCATCCTTTCACTTCTGCGATTGCAGATAAAATCTTACCAATTCCTCCATCAGCTCGTCCCGTTCCACCTTTCGAATCATCGCCCGGGCATTGTTATGTCGGGGAATATAGGCGGGATCCCCCGACAGCAGGTATCCGACGATCTGGTTGATCGGGTTGTACCCCTTCTCCTTCAGCGCTTCATAAACGAGCATGAGCACCTCTTTGGGAGACACTTCCTGTTCCTCTCCGCGGAGGTCAAACTTCATCGTCTCGTCCATGGATCCCTCAACCTCGCTTTTCGATATTGAGACCGCTTAGACCGGTGCCCTAATTTGGGCGGAGGGGGTTATGCCGCTCCGTCGAAGGCCGAGCTCCCGCGGCACAACCCCCTTCTACCACTGTCAATTCTCTTTTCCGTATGGGAATTCTATTTTCCTCTTTTCTTATTCCCCGTTTGCGAAAAAAATGATCCATCACTGGACATGTCGCCGAATCCAATCGGGCACGGCGCGCAGCGCTTCGTCCAGCTTTTCCGGTTGCTTTCCGCCCGCCTGGGCGAGATCCGGACGCCCCCCGCCTCCTCCTCCGCAGCGGGTGGCCACTTCCTTCACCAAACGGCCCGCATGCAGGCCTGCCTCCACCAAGCCCGGAGAGACGAACGCGACCAGCTGCA
>JAJYSD010000354.1 GCA_021793745.1 Bacillota bacterium | reverse complement strand
AAACCAGGTGGCCTTCACCCAGAGGGTTCGGGAGCTGTTGGCTGAAAAGCCGGATCTGGTCGATCCCCGGAAATACCTGGGTCCCGCCCGGGAAGCGATCAAGGAAGTGGTCAAGGAAAAGATGCGCCTGTTCGGCAGTTCGGGGAAGGCTTGAGCGGTTTACCCAAGCGGTAAGGCGATGTGATATTTCCCGTGCTTTGCTGATCGGCAAGAAATACCGGAGGTGTCGAAGTGAAACTTTTTATCGATTCCGCAGATGTGAATGAGATCCGTGAAGCGCAGTCCCTGGGAATCTTGTCGGGGGTTACCACCAACCCCACCCTGGTGGCCAAGACGGGCCGTTCCTTTGTCGATTTGTTGAAGGAGATTTTGGAAATCACCGACGGTCCGGTCAGTGCCGAGGTGATCTCCACGGAAGCCGACGGGATGGTGAAGGAAGCGGAGCCCCTGGCCGCCCTGTCGGATCGGATAACCATTAAGATCCCGATGACCTGGGAGGGGCTGAAGGCGGTTCACCGCTTGTCCCGGAAGGGGATCCCCACCAACGTGACGCTGGTGTTTTCCCCCAACCAGGCACTGATGGCGGCCCGGGCCGGGGCGACCTTCGTCAGCCCCTTTGTCGGGCGGTTGGACGACATCAGTCATGATGGAACTCAGCTGATCCAGCAAGTCGCCCACATTTTCTCCCTTCACGGCATCGACACGGAGATCATCGCCGCCAGCATCCGTCATCCCGTTCACGTGATCCAGGCGGCGGAAAGCGGGGCCCATATCGCAACGCTTCCCTTTAAAGTGATCAAGCAGATGGTGAACCATCCCCTGACCGATCGGGGTGTGGAACGGTTTTTGGCCGATTGGGAAAAGGCCCAGCGCGAAGCGACCCAGGTTTGACGACCGTTAAAACGACGGTAAAAGGGATTGAAGGGAGGAAGGGCGTCCATGGATACCTTGAGGATCCGGGGCGGTCGTCCCTTGGTTGGCTCCATTCCGATCGCTGGGGCCAAAAACAGTGTGCTCGCCCTTCTTCCGGCTACTTTGCTCGCGGAGGCCTCCTGCACGATCGAAAATGTGCCGGCGATCCGCGATGTGAAGGTTCTGGTGGATCTTCTGCGCCGGCTGGGCGCCGAGGTGGCGATGGAGGGAACCACCCTCCGGGTGGATACGGCCCGGGTGGTCAATCGTCCGATGATCGACAGCGGCGTGCGGAGCCTGCGGGCTTCCGCATACCTGATGGGAGCCCTGTTGGGACGCTTTGGGGAAGCGGTCGTCGGGTTGCCGGGGGGATGCAACCTCGGCTCCCGGCCGATTGACCAGCATTTAAAGGGATTTGAATCCCTGGGAGCCACCATTTCCCAGCGGGCCGGGGCGATCCACCTGAAAGCGGCGCGGCTCAGGGGAACCCGCATCTATTTGGATGTGGTCAGCGTCGGTGCGACGATCAACATCATGTTGGCGGCGGTGCTGGCGGAAGGCGTGACCGTGATCGAAAATGCGGCGACGGAGCCGGAAATCGTCGATGTGGCCACCTTTTTAAACGGAATGGGCGCCCGGATCCAAGGGGCGGGGACCGATGTGATCCGCATCCGGGGCCGATCCCCTCTGAACGCTTGCCGTCACGCGATCATCCCCGACCGCATGGAAGCGGGAACCTATATGATCGCCGCCGCCGCCACGGGGGGCGAAGTGCGCGTGGATCATGTGATCCCCCTCCATCTGGAGCCGGTCTCCGCCAAACTGCGGGAGATGGGGGTTTTCGTGACGGAAGGGGACGAATCGGTGACGGTCAAGGGGACTGATCCCCTGTTGCCGGTGGATATCAAGACGCAGCCCTATCCGGGCTTCCCCACGGACCTTCAATCCCCCTTTACGGCCCTTTTGACCCAGGCCAAGGGTACCAGTCTGATCATCGAGAACATCTATGAAGAACGGTTGAAACACGTCCTGGAACTGAACCGAATGGGCGCCCGGATCCGAACCGACGGGCGAATGGCGCTGATCGAGGGAGGCACACCCTTATACGGAATGCGAGTGAGGGCGATGGACCCCCGGGCGGGAGCCGCCCTGGTGGTGGCCGGATTGATTGCCGAAGGGGAAACCGCCATTACCGACATCCATCAAATCGATCGCAGTTATGAGCGGATCGACCAGAAATTGAGGCAGCTCGGCGCCGACGTTTGGCGGGAATAATCCCTCCTTTCCTCTCCGCTCCTGTAAAATCCTTCATTCTACTCGTCACCTCCTCCGAAATGGTGTAACATATTAAACGAATATGCCGTCTTATATAGGTGGATCTTCCGGGAATGAGGACTCGTATATTCCTGATGAGGTCTGAAAAAAGGATCAGGAGCGGAGGGGTGAAACGATGGATCGCAGTTTGACGATGGAATTGGTGCGGGTGACGGAAGCCGCGGCGGTTTCCTCCGCCCGTTGGATGGGATTCGGGAAGAAGGAGGAAGCGGATCAGGCGGCAACCACCGCGATGCGGAAGGTCTTCGATACCATTCCTATGGAGGGAACCGTAGTCATCGGTGAGGGGGAGATGGACGAAGCGCCGATGCTGTACATCGGCGAGCGCCTGGGCACGGGATCGCCGCCCGAGGTGGATGTGGCCGTCGACCCCCTGGAAGGTACGAACATTGTGGCGAAGGGATTGTGGAACGCTCTATCCGTGGTGGCCGTCGCCGACCGGGGCAACCTGCTGCACGCGCCGGATATGTACATGGAGAAGCTGGCCGTGGGTCCGGACGCAGCGGGACAAGTGGATCTCAATGCGCCGGTGGAGGAAAATTTGAAATCCGTAGCCCGGGCTCTGGGGAAGGATTTGGACGACCTGGTGGTCGTCATCCTCGACCGGCCGCGCCATACCGATCTGATTGAGGAAGTGCGGCGATGCGGTGCCCGGATCAAAGAT
>JAJYSD010000353.1 GCA_021793745.1 Bacillota bacterium | reverse complement strand
ATGGGGATAGGCGAGATTGTTCCAGTTCAAGATGCCGCTCGCCCTGCCGCCGAAGAGGGCGGTGGATTTGTTGGGGTTTTCCGGCTCCAGCACGGTCACTTGTTTCAGGAGCTGATCCAATGTTTCAGCACTCCTTCCGTCCACTTTGTCACGTTCGGTTCCTGGGATCCCCGGGGGCTCTGTTCGATCTTCAGGGGCGCATAGGTCGATCCGTAGAAGGTCGCCAGTTTGTCGCAGGCTTTGCAGAAGAGATCGTCCCCGCCGAACTGGGTATCCCCGGTGCCAAAGACGAAGACGTTGGGGGGCTTGTAGCCGATTTGCAGGACAAAATCCTTGACGATGTGAGGGGTGTCGCCCTTTCCCCAGGTGAAGGTCCCGAGAAAAAAGAGGTCAAATTGCGAAGGGTCGGGAATAGTCCGGTTCAGCCGGCCGATCCGGTGCATCTCGACGGCACAGCCTTCCTTCGCCAACCGCTGTTCGATGATTTCGGCGACCTCCTTGGTGTTTCCGCTGAAGCTGGCATAACTGATCAGGATGCGCACCAGGTACACTCCTCGATGTCCGCGGCGGTGGACCGCACGTAATAGGTGGTTTTGAGCCCCGATTTCCAGGCTTTCAGGTGAAGGTCCAGCAGCACCTTCGCGTGGATGTTGTGGGGAACGTAGAAGTTGAAGGAGATCGCCTGGTCGATATGCCTTTGCCGGGCCGCGTTCTGCCGGATCGACCAGCGCTGATCGACGATATAGGCCGAGCGCCGGTAGACCGCGTAGGTGCGGTGGTCCAACCCGGGGGCGACGACGGGCAGTTTGTAATCCTTTTTCTCCTCGTAATAGAAGGGCTTGAACACCGGGTCGATGCCGGCGGTGGAACCGGCGATGATGGACGTGCTGGAATTGGGGGCGACGGCCATCAAATAGCCGTTGCGGATGCCCCACCGCCGGACCATTTCCCGGATTTCTTCCCACTCCTCGGCGCTGTCCCCCGAGAGGTATCCTCTCTTCTCGAAGTACTCCCCGGTCTGCCATTCGCTTCCTTCAAACAGCGGGTAGGCTTCCTTCTCCTTCGCCAATTCGGCACTCGCCCGGATCGTCAGGCGGGCGATTTTTTCGTACAGCCGGTCCGCCAGCTCGACCGCCTCCTCCGATTCCCAGGGAATCCCCTTCAGGGCCAGCAGGTGATGCCATCCGAAGGTGCCGAGGCCGATCGCACGGTATTTTTTGTTGGTGTGGGAGGCTTGCTTGACGCTGATCGTGTTCAGGTCGATCACGTTGTCCAGCATTCGCACCTGGATGGGGATCAGACGCTCCAGGACGCCATCCGGAACCGCTTTTCCCAGATTGATCGAGGACAGGTTGCAGACGACGAAATCCCCCGCTTTCTTGTAGGTGATGATGGTGTCCCCGTCGATCGTTTCCTCGTATTGAACGGTGGGCGACATATTTTGGGCGATCTCGGTGCAAAGGTTGCTGGCGTAGATCATGCCGGCGTGCTTGTTGGGATTCATGCGGTTGACCCGATCCCGGTAAAACATGAAGGGGGTACCCGTCTCCAGCTGGGACTTCATGATCCGGATCATGATTTGAATGGCGGGAATCTTCTGTTTCCTCAGCCGGCCATTCCGGATGCAGGCTTCGTATTTTTCCCGGAAGCTTCCGCCGCCCGGGCGTTCGTCATAGGAATCCTCCAGGGAAAATCCCATGACCCGCCGGACTTCGTGGGGATCGAACAGATACCAGTCCCCCCGCTTCTCCACCTGCTCCATGAACAGATCGGGAATGCAGACGCCGGTGAAGATGTCGTGGGCCCGCTGCCGCTCATCCCCGTTGTTCAATTTCAGATCCAGAAAGGAAAGGATATCCGCATGCCAGACGTCGAGATAGACGCAGACGGCCCCCTTTCTCCTCCCGAGCTGATCGACGCTGACGGCGGTGTTGTTGAGCTGCCGCGTCCAGGGGACGATGCCGGAGGAAGCCCCCTTGAAGCCTTTGATATCGCTGCCGCGGCTCCTCACCTTTCCCAGGTAGACGCCGATGCCCCCTCCGTCTTTGGAAAGCCGGGCCACGTCGGTGTTGCTGTTGTAGATGTCGATGAGGGAGTCGGAGACCGTGTCGATGAAGCAGCTGGACAGCTGGCCGTGGGAAAGCCCGGCATTGGCCAGGGTGGGGGTGGCCACCGTCATGTAGAGGTTGGACAGCGCCCAGTAGGCTTCCCGGACCAGGAGGTGTCTCCGCTTCTTCGGCTCATCCTGCATCAGGTGCAAAGCGATCGTGAGCCAGCGCTCCTGGGGGAGCTCATAGACGTTTTTGTCGTGGTCGGTCGCCAGATAGCGGGTGGCCAGCGTGTGCAGGCCGGGATAATCGAACAGAAGGTCTTTGTCGGGATCGATGAGGCGGGCAAGCTGCCGGATCTCTTCCTCCGTATACTTGTCCAGGATGTTTGGGGAGTAGATTCCCTTTTCCACCAGCGTCCGTTGCAATTGATAGTAATCGCCGTACTTTTTTCCCGCATAGCCCCGGTTTTCACCCGCCTTGCGGTAGAGGCGGTCCAGATAGATTCTCGCCGCGGCAAAACTCCAGGGGGCATTGGCTTCGTCCACGTTTTCCAGGGCGGTCGCAACCAAGAGTTGCGTCAGCTGATCCTCCGAAAGGCCGGGTTTTGGGGAGACCATCCGGAGAATCTTTTCTTTGAACTCCGGAAGTCCCTTCAGCCGTAGGCCCGAGAGGAGCCGATCGATGTATGAGTCCAACGACGTTCGGTCAGACACCGGATTTTGCGCCGGGATGGATTGGCTCAAGGTTTTCCTCTCCTTTCGGTTCAAATAAAAAATCCGCCCGGGATGGAGCGGATAAGCGGCCTGAAAAAGGCACAAGGGTTCCCCGCTTCCACTTCTCACCCCCCGAAGAAGTGTTGTGTCGTGCGGA
>JAJYSD010000352.1 GCA_021793745.1 Bacillota bacterium | reverse complement strand
CGATCTGAGCGCCGTCTCGCTGTCGATCACCTCGCCGGTCAGGAGCAGATAAAGGGCCTCGCTCCGTTTCAGTTGCGAAAGCAAGCGCGTTCCCCCGCCCCATCCGGACGTAATGCCCAACCGTACCTGAATAAAACCGAAGCGAGCGCGGTCGGAAGCAAGACGAAAATCACAGCTGACGGCGATTTCGCAGCCGCCCCCCACGGCAGTTCCCTCGACGGCGGCGATGCTCGGCTTTCCCAAATTCTGCAGCTCCGCCAGCAACCGGCCCATCCGGGCCATCACCGGATAGACCTCCTCTTCCCGGGTCAGCCGGTGAAATTCGCTCAAATCGCCGCCGGATACAAAGGCTCGGTGATCCCCCGTCAACAGGAGGGCTTTCACCCCATCGTCCTCCCGCCACTCGCTCAACACCTCCTCCAATTCCTCCATCATCCGGAGATTGACCGCATTTCTCACCTCCGGCCGGTGAAAGCGGATGTGTCCGATGCCGCGATGGCGTTCCAACTGAAGCGTTTCCACGATTCCTTCCCACCTTGCACGTGAAGTTATGTTTTCTCATGCCTGGAAAAGGGGTAACATATAACGGCACACGCTCTGCACCTTCCGGGACAAAACTGTCAAAAAGCCGTCGCTTGATCCCCGTATGTCCCAAGTATATAATAAGTCTGTAATCCGGGACGGAAAAGGATGAGCCTCCGCCTCCGCCGGACAGATCGGCCGGGTCCGAAACCCGGTGACGGCTTCAGCCCTAGGCATGAAAAAGAATGAATCGGATCAGCCTATACTTATGCTCCATTTGGGCATGGAAGGTCGATCCGCGCCTGCCGCCATCCATCCGCTGGCATCGGTCAGCGGCTCGGACTTGCGTCCGCATGGTATTTCATTAAAAAAAGCCCGCAGGGGCTCTATCATCGGAAGGAGTGGAACCCATGGACCGTATGTTTCGCGTCCTCGGCTTTTGGACCTTCGTCATCGCTTTGCTGTTTCTCGCCGGACAAATGTATATCCCGTCGCTTCTGTTCTTCATACAGACAGCACTCTTCGTCATTCTCGGATACATGGGCTTCACCGAACGTACTTATATGTACCTGTTTTGGGGCTATATGGTCGTCTCCTTTGTCGGGATCGTTTCCTATTCCTTCTTTATGATGCCCCAGGGTTGAGGAGCCGGAGCGCGAGCGGATCACCGCTCCCTCCGCCCTCTAACAACGAGGCCGGAATCTCATCCGGCCTCATTTTTGTGCATTCCTTTCAATTTCGGAGTGCCTTCCCCTTTCCACTGGATCAGCACCTTGAAAACATCCCCCATGCCGCCGGGCAAGATCAGCTGTCGAACGGCCCGGTTTCGGCGGGCCACTTCGCTGAAGGGGTCGGGATTTTGATGTTCCTCCAGATAGTTCAGAATTCCGGAGCGGACCAGAAAATCCCCCTGGGTGGTGTAGAGGAGGTTTTTCAGCCCCGATTCCTCTCCCCAAATCCGGAGGGCTTCAAAATTGACGTCGCTGGTCATATCCTCTTCGCCGGGGGCCCGGTAGGGATCCCCGTGCACCCGATGCTGTGAAAAACAGCGCAGGGTCCCCTGGGGACGGGCGGCCAACTCTTCCGTATCCCCGCCGTAATCGACGGTGATCACGAAACCCTGATCCAGCCACTCCCCCACCTCGCGCAGGAATGCCCGGGCATTCAGATTCACCTCGGCCTGCTGGCCCTCCTCCATCCGGAGGCCGAAGCGCTGAACATAGGCCTGAAGGGCTTCGGTGGACAAGGGGCCATCCGTGTCGCAGAACCGTTCCCCGCATCGGGTGACATGGATTTCCCGCAGGCTTCCCTCCCGCATCCGAATCCGATGTACGGGAAAAGCATCCAGCAATTCATTGCTGACCACCACCGCCGGCAATCCCCCGGGGAGATCGGAGAGCCGGTCCGCCCACCGGATGGGATAGGGGCTCTCCTTTAACCGTTTCTCCTGCAGGGAGCGGTGATAGGGGCTCGTTTCCACCAGGCAACAAATCAGTTCGCCGCGATCTACCCCCTTTTCCTTTAGCCCCTTCATCATCTGCTGCATCAAACGTCCGTCTCCGGCCCCCACTTCCACCAGTAGCCAACGCCGGCTGGATAAAAAAAACCGGCGCATGTCCGCGATGACGTCGCTCATCACGCGCCCAAAAAGATCCCCCACATGGGAGCTGGTGTAATAATCCCCTTCCCGGCCGATTTTTGTCCGTTCCCGGCGATAGTACCCCCACCGGGGATGGTACAGGCAGAGTTCCATATACCGGTAAAAGGGGATGGCCCGGCACGGGGAGGATGCGATTTCATCGGAGATCATCCGAACCAGCTCTTCCGACACGCTTTCGACCCCTCTCTGACAAGACCGTTGACTGGATGTTGGCCCCTATTCCGCCAGCGTCTCCAGCACCATCGATTCGATCTGACCCTCCGACATCTGCCCAGACACCTTTCGAACCACCTTGCCGTCGGGAGAGACAAAGATGGAGGACGGGATCGGACCGATTCCGTACAGTCGAGTCACTTCCCGGTTCGAATCCAGCAGGATGGGAAAGGCGAGGTCCAGATGGCGGACGAAACCGTCCACGGTCACCTCCGTCTCGGCGATGTTGACGGCCAGCACCTCCAGACCCTTATCCTTGTACCGGTCGTATACCTGCTGGATGGCCGGCATTTCATCCCGACAGGGCTTACACCAGGAAGCCCAGAAGTTGATCAGCACTCCTTTTCCCCGCAGTTCACTCAATCTGATCGACTTGCCGTCCAGGGTGGTTAATTCAAAATCCGGGGCCGTCTGCCCGGCCTCCACCGCTTCCCCTTCATCCGTCCCCCCCGTCTGAAAGAGGGCAAAGCCGATCAATACCAGCATCGCCAGCATGAGCAATCGTCTTACCCAAAAGCGCGTTCGTCGGTTCCTGGTTTCACCTCAGGTCT
>JAJYSD010000351.1 GCA_021793745.1 Bacillota bacterium | reverse complement strand
CCTTTCCGAGCGGCGGAAGATCGACAACTCCGAAACCGGAGCGCCTTTTCCGCCGCCGGCCCCACCTGAATGTCATTCGGCCCGTGAAACCCCGGCTCGGCAAAAAAGGGGGCCGCTTTTCGCCCCACAGCCAAGGCGTTCGCGGCCCCATTAACGGTCTGGGTGCTTGGGGATGGGATCGAACCCATCGCTTGCTCGAATCAGACTTCCACGGCGCTCTGGCTCTTTTTGAGGGCCTGATCCAGGTCATCGATCAGGTCCTCCACCGCCTCCGTCCCCACCGACAGGCGGACCAGATCCGGGGTCACCCCGGTGGACGCCTGCTCCTCGGGGGTCAGCTGCTGGTGCGTGGTGCTGGCCGGGTGAATCACCAGGGATTTGGAATCGCCCACGTTGGCCAGGTGGGAGAACAGCTTCAGGTTTTCGATCAGTTTCTTACCGGCCTCCAGGCCGCCGCGGATTCCGAAGGTGAGAATGGCGCCCTGCCCTTTGGGCAGATATTTCTGCGCCTTTTCATAGGACGGATGGTCCTCCAACCCCGGATAGCTGACCCACTCCACCGCGTCGTGTCGCTGGAGGTAGCGGGCGATTTGCAGCGCGTTTTCACTGTGCCGCTCCATCCGGAGGTGCAGCGTCTCCAGCCCCTGCAGGAACAGGAAGGAATTGAAGGGGGACAGGGCTGCGCCGATATCCCGAAGCAGCTGCACGCGGGCCTTGAGAATGTAGGCCAGCGGACCCAGCGCCTCGGTGTAGGAAATCCCGTGATAACTGGGATCCGGTTCCGTCAGCTCCGGGAACTTGCCGTTCGTCCAATCAAATTTCCCCGAATCGACGATTACGCCCCCGATCGACGTTCCATGCCCGCCGATAAATTTGGTTGCGGAGTGCACGACGATATCCGCCCCGAAATCGAAGGGCCGGCACAGGTGCGGCGTCGCGAAGGTGTTGTCGATAATGAGCGGAATTCCCGCTTCGTGGGCGATGGCAGCCACCGTCTCCAGATCGAGCACATCCATCTTGGGGTTGCCGATGATCTCCCCGAAGACGGCCCGCGTCCGATCGGTAATCGCCCGGCGGAAGTTCTCCGGGTCGGAGGGATCGACGAACTTTACCGTAATCCCCAGCTTCGGCAGGGTGTAGTGGAACAGGTTGTAGGTTCCGCCGTACAGGCTGCTGGAGGAGACAATTTCATCCCCCGCCTTGGCGATATTCAGGATGGAATAGGTGATGGCCGCCTGTCCGGAGGCCACGGCCAGGGCCCCCACGCCGCCCTCCAGCGCCGCGATCCGCTTTTCAAAGACATCCTGGGTGGGATTCATAATCCGCGTGTAGATGTTGCCAAACTCCTTCAGCGAAAACAGGTTGGCGGCATGTTCGGTGTCGCGAAAAACGTAGGAGGTCGTTTGATAGATGGGCACCGCCCGCGAAAGGGTGGTGGGATCCGGTTCCTGCCCTCCGTGTACCGCCAGCGTCTCCAGCCGATAATTCTTTTCTTCCGCCATCGATAAATCCCCCTTTTCAATTAAAGAAGCCTCTTCTCTTATCCAGGAGAAGAGGCTTGGTGATACTCGCTCTCCTCTTATCTCTCGGAAACCGATGGTTTCCGCAGGAATTGGCACCTTCCGGAAAAAATCCGGGGTTGCCGGGCTTCATCGGGCCAGTCCCTCCGCCGCTCTGGATAAGAGTGCTGCACAGCGTATTTTCTTGTCATTCCTCTCAGAAAACTTGTATTTAATTATACGAATTCCCCAGCATTCCGTCAACTATATTTTTTCAAAAATCCCATTCAACTTTTTGAGATGGGATCTTCGAGGCGTTGTTGCCGCCGATTCCCCGGCGGAAACGGCTTATGTTTTGCAGCGGATCAAGGCATCCTGATGGGAAAAGAGGGAAAATGGTTTTGCCCCGCTTCAGGCACCGATTTGTCAGCCGTTATGGCGATCATTGATTTCATCCGCCGTTTCCGACTACAATGTGGATAAGTGATTGGGGAGCATTCTCACAAAGGAGGACACCATGACCACGAGCGAAGCGATTATCGAACTGACGGAGCACTACGGAGCCAATAACTACCATCCTCTCCCGATCGTCCTTTCCAAGGGAGAGGGCGTCTGGGTCGAAGATGCCGACGGCAACCGGTACATGGACATGCTGAGCGCCTACTCGGCTCTCAACCACGGCCACCGCCATCCCCGGATCATCGCCGCCCTCAAGGAGCAGGCGGACCGGATCACCCTGACCTCCCGCGCCTTTCACAATGATCAATTGGGCAAGTTCTACCAAAAGGTGGCGGAGTTGACGGGAAAAGCGATGGTCCTGCCGATGAACACCGGGGCGGAAGCGGTGGAAACGGCCATTAAGGCGATTCGACGCTGGGCGTACGATGTGAAGCACATCCCCCGGGACCAGGCGGAAATCATCGTCTTTGAGAACAACTTCCACGGGAGGACCATTACCGCCGTCTCCCTCTCCTCCAACGAAGCGTATCAGCGGGGATTCGGGCCTTTGACCCCGGGCTTTAAGGTGGTTCCCTACGGGGACATCGACGCCCTCCGGAAAGCGATCACCCCCAACACCGCGGCGATTCTGATCGAGCCGATTCAAGGGGAGGCCGGCGTGATCGTCCCACCGGAAGGGTTCCTGAAGGAAGCCCACCGGTTGTGCCGGGAGCATCACATCCTGTTTGCCGCCGACGAAATCCAAACTGGATTCGGGCGGACGGGAAAACTGTTCGCCTGTGAGTGGGAAGGGGTCGAGCCGGACATCTATATCCTCGGGAAAGCCCTGGGAGGCGGCGTCATGCCCATCTCCGCCACGGCTGCCGACCGGGAGGTGCTGGGGGTCTTCGAACCGGGTTCCCACGGATCCACCTTCGGCGGAAACCCCCTCGCCTGCGCCGTAGCCACCGCCGCGCTGGAGGTCCTCGTGGACGAGCGCCTGCCGGAGCGGTCGCTG
>JAJYSD010000350.1 GCA_021793745.1 Bacillota bacterium | reverse complement strand
GGCGATCGTCCTGGCAGCCTTCGGCATTTATTGATCCGTATTTTTTCCCTTCCGGCCGATCGGAGGGACACAAGGGCAAACCCAGCGGATTTCCGCTGGGTTTGTCCCGATCTTTAAGGAAAACGGTCATCCGCTCCCGGGACCAGGGCCTCCAAAATTCCCGAGCATCTTCATGAAAACCTCCCTCCTTCTCCATCCAGGCCACCGCCTCCCGGATTCAAAACTGATACCGCCCATTGCCTTCTTCAGAAGATGGGTTTTCGAGGGGAGATTCACGTGAGAAATACGAATAGCCAACCTGCTCGGGTTTGATGAGGAACAATTGACGGCAGAAAAGACGATCAAAATTTACGCACGGTATGGGATGGATCTGAAATGCGTGTACTACGCTTCCCAAAAAACACAGGAAATGAAAGCGGGGACTGGTTTCCTTTCGCCATGGAAATCGAGTCCGATAAATTCCCATTTAACACACCGGATGATAAGCTTACCTGGGTGGTCGTCAATATTTGAACAACTTGTTTAAAGAGGAGATCAAAGCGGTCCTCCTCAGCCGGGCATGACACCGGCTTTATACGGTTCCCTTCCCCTACGAATACTTCGGATACCCGGTGATGCAGAGGTCCTCCCCGAAGCGTTCCACGGTGATGTTTTCGAGCTCGAGGGCCAGAGACATCTTTTCAAAGCCCCGGCCCGAAATCGGAGTAATGCTATCCCTTCCGCCCAGCAATTTGGGCGCGATAAAGGTGACCACTTTCCCGATCAGGGAAGCCTTCAGCATCGACCAGTTCAGCTCCCCGCCCCCTTCGAGCAACACGGACAATACACCCTGTTCGCCCAGATGCGTCATCGCCTGGACCAGGTCCACCCGCGGGCCGCTACCGGTGCGGATCACCTTCACCCCGCGCTCGCGCAGTTTCTCCTCCTTCGTTTTGTCCGCTTCATCGGTGCAAAAAATCCAGGTCGGAGCCTCCTTTGTGTTTGTCAGCGGATTATCCAGCGGAATGCGCAACTGGCTGTCCGCCACAATCCGGATGGGGTTTTTGCCGCCTCCGGGCAAACGGGTCGTCAACCGGGGACGGTCCTTTAATACGGTTCCGATCCCCACCATGATCGCGTCATGCCAATGACGCATATAATGGACCTGTTCCCTCGATAATGCGTTGGTTACCCATTTGCTGTCTCCCGTTGAAGTGGCAATCTTCCCGTCCAGAGTCATCGCTGTCTTCAACGTCACAAAGGGAAGACCCGTCCGGCGGTGATAAAAATACGCCTCGTTCAACCGAAGGCACTCCTCCTCCAACACCCCCTCGATCACTTCTAAACCCGCCTCCCGGAGGCGCCGGATACCCGATCCGGCTACGCGGTCATCGGGATCCTTGGCGCCCAGCACCACCCGCTTACATCCGGAACTTAAAATTTTCTCCGTGCACGGCGGCGTTTGCCCGTGATGATTGCAGGGCTCCAGCGTGACATAGATGGTGGCGCCCTTCGCCTGCTCTCCGGCCATATTTAAGGCGTGTACTTCGGCATGGGGGGTTCCCGCCTTCAGATGAGCCCCGCTGCCGACGATACGTCCATCCTTCACGACAACCGCTCCCACCATCGGATTGGGAGAGGTTTGCCCTCTCGTGGCGCTTGCCAGCTCCAAAGCGACTCGCATCCATCTTTCATGGTGTTTCAAAGGAATGCCCCCTCTTATGGACTATCTTGGAGACGAAAACACCATCCCTTCTTGCACGGGATGTTTTTCGAGGTCGAAAACGAACGGTTAGAGATATTGACCTCCTCATCCCCGTTCCCTTCAACCCACCTCTTCACCTTCTCCCAACGTTATTCCCTCAAAGCAACTCTGCCGCGATGATCAAGGATTGTCTTCGACGCTTATCCTACCAACAGCATCCGAGACTCGGGAATCCGTCTGCTGCAGCTTTTCTTGAATCCTGAAAGGACACTCATCTTTTTTGGCACACAAGCGCTCTTCCCGCTGACAATCCAGTGTCCCCGCTCTTCAACGGAAGGAGCGGCCGCGTTTCGGTCGAGCCACTTGGAATATCCCCTTGTTTGCAAATTCATTGTACCCCTTTGCCCTCATTTCAGCTACCGGCCCGATGGTTTTCGAATGGAGATATCGTGGTTTGAATTGACCGGACCTTCTCTCATGGGAACAATCACATGCGGAAACCCCCGGGAAGTGGGTCCGATCCAAAGGAAAAAACCCGCATCATGCGGGTTGGTGAAGCGCGATCAATCGTCATCGTCGTCATCGTTTTCCAGGGACATGAACAGGATCTCCCCCGTATATGCATCGATTTCAAGCTCCGCTTCCCGTTTTCCCTTTTTCATCTCTACCTCGTAAATCCAGCGGCCGTCGTCTTCATCCAGCTCGATTTCTTCGATACGGCCGTTAAATTTGCTCCGGGCGATTTTTTTCGCTTGTTCGTAGCCGATATACTTCGCTTCTTTGGCCGGCGCTTCCGAAGCCCGTTGATCGTCGGCACCTTCATTTTCCCGATCATCGTCCATGCGGCCCTCTTCACCGGCGGCGGTTGCTTGGCTTTGCTCCACCTTCAGGATCTCCCCGGTGTTGGCATCCATCTTGATCTCATATTCCCCACCTGCACCATGCAGCTCGATTTCGTAGACATGACGGGCACCTTGATCATCCAACTCGATTTCCTTGACGGTTCCCGGATACCGCTCCTCGGCCTTTTGCGCCGCTTCCCTTTCCGTCAGGGCCGGGCCTCCTTCACCGGCAAAGATTTGGTTCACCCCGAATCCCAATCCTGCGATCACGACAGCTCCCACCAATACGGCAATCCATGTTTTGTTCATGTTTCCTCACTCCTTCGCTGTTGTCACTATCATCCTAGGGCCTTCGAATGAAAATACCGGGTGAGTTGCATGAGAAAACGATGAGAAATGGATGGGAGCTCGATGAAAAAGGGGGGCGAATCAACTCCGGC
>JAJYSD010000349.1 GCA_021793745.1 Bacillota bacterium | reverse complement strand
TGAATTCAAGACCACAGAACCAGGCGGTTCATTTGTGGACAAAGGAAGGGAATCGTCACCCGCGCACAATCGGATCGCGTCCCGCGACAGCGGCACGCGGCTTCCGAGAACATACCGGATCACCACGCGATCCATGGGAAGGTGCCGAGCCTCACTGCTTCAGGATCGCCGCCGTGGCTGCTCCCACTTCGATTCCACAGGCTTTGCCGAGCTCCTTCATGGAATCGACATAGGTGACGGCGATATTCCGGCTCTGGCACATGGAAATGACCGGTGAGATCACGTGCTGGTCTGCATCCTGCGCAACGACGACTTCCTCGACCTTCCCCTGCTCAATCGCTTTTTTCGTCTGCTTGGTACCGATCAACAATGATTTCGCCGCTTTCACTTTTTCATAAGACACAGGTAGCCCTCCAAAGTGAAATTTACCAAGCACACGACGATATCTTAACACCTTGCCAAACCGTTGTCAATAAGGACCAGCGGGGTCACTTGCCGGAAAAGGAAGGCGACGGATCGGGGATGCCCGAGCTCCCGATCCGTCGATGAAAGCCCCCGACAGGGCCCTCAATCCACCAACACCTTCTCCTTTTCCGCTCCCTCGCTGTCGCCGTGGGCCCGGGCCCTCAGGCTGCGGTAGCGGGCCATGCCTGTACCGGCGGGAATCAGCTTGCCGATGATCACGTTCTCCTTCAATCCCAGCAGCTGATCCACCTTGCCCTTGATGGCGGCATCGGTGAGTACGCGGGTCGTCTCCTGGAAGGAGGCCGCCGACAGGAAGGATTCGGTCTCCAGGGACGCCTTGGTGATTCCCAGGATGATCGCCCGGGCCACCGCCGGCTCTTTCCCCTCCAGCAGCACCTTCCGGTTGGCTTCCTCGAATTCGTGAATGTCGACGTAGGAACCGGGGAGCAGATCGGTGTCCCCCGCATCGGTAATGCGCACCTTGCGCATCATCTGGCGGATCATCACTTCGATGTGCTTGTCGTTGATCTCCACCCCCTGCATCCGGTACACCTTCTGCACCTCCTGCAGGAGGTAGTCCTGAACCCCGCGAATCCCTTTGACGCGGAGGAGCTCCTTCGGATCGATCGATCCCTCGGTCAATTCGTCACCGGGCTCGACGCGATCGCCGACCGACACCCGCAGCCGGGAGCCGTAGGGAACACCGTACACCTTGGTCTCCACTTCGCCCTTGATCTCGATTTCCCGACGATCGCGAACCTCGCGGATATCCGTCACTTCTCCGCTGATCTCGGAAATCGTCGCCTGCCCCTTCGGATTGCGGGCCTCAAACAGCTCCTGCACCCGGGGCAGACCCTGGGTGATGTCGTCCCCGGCCACACCGCCGGTATGGAAGGTGCGCATGGTGAGCTGGGTTCCCGGCTCCCCGATGGATTGGGCGGCAATAATTCCGACCGCTTCCCCGATCTCCACCTGGGTACCGAGGGCCAGATTTCGGCCGTAACACATCTTGCACACCCCGTGGCGGGTCCGGCAGGAGAGGACGGAGCGAATCTCCACTTCCTCGATGCCGGCATCCACGATGCGAGCAGCGATGTCCTCGTCGATCATCTGGTTCCGCTCGACGATCACTTCTCCGGTCTCCGGGTGGCGAATGGTCTTGAAGGCGATCCGGCCGACGATTCGGTCGTAAAGCTCCTCGATCACTTCGCCCTCGTCTTCGATCCGGCGGACGGTAAGCCCTTTGTCGGTGCCGCAATCCTCTTCCCGGACAATCACGTCCTGGGCCACATCCACGAGGCGGCGGGTGAGGTAACCCGAGTCCGCCGTCCGGAGCGCCGTATCCGCCAAACCTTTCCGGGCCCCGTGGGTGGAGATAAAGTACTCCAACACGGTCAGACCTTCGCGGAAGTTCGACTTAATGGGCAGCTCAATGATCTTACCGGCCGGGTTGGCCATCAGACCGCGCATCCCCGCCAGCTGGGTGATCTGGGACACGTTCCCCCGGGCACCGGAGTTGGCCATCATGTAGATCGAGTTGAATTTGCCCAGTTTCTTCATCAGGATGTCGGTAATCTCATCCTTGGCCTGACTCCAGATGGAAATCACCCGGTCGTACCGCTCTTCGTCGGTGATCAGGCCGCGCCGGTACTGCTTCATCACCAGCTCGACTTTTTCTTCCGCCTGTTTCAGGATCTCCTGCTTCTCTTCGGGCACCACCACGTCGGTGACGGACATGGTGATTCCCGCCTTGGTGGAGTAGGAGTAACCCAGCTCTTTGACCTTATCCAGAATGATGGTCGTCTGGGTGGTTCCGAACCGGCGGAAACACTCGGCGATAATTGTGCCGAGGAAGCCCTTCTTCACCGCATCGGCCTCCGGAAGGCTGCTGATCTTCTCCCGGATGTTGACGCCCTTTTCAAAGATGAAGTATTGATCCGGCGTGCCTTCCATCAGGTTTTGTTTGGTCGGCTCGTTGATATAGGGGAATGCTTCAGGGAAAATCTCGTTGAAGATCAGCTTGCCGACCGTGGTGATCAAAAGCGCGTTCTTCTGCTTTTCGGTGAAGGACGTCCGGTTCAGCCGGCGGGCCGGAATGGCGATCCGCGCATGCAGGGTGACCAGACCCTGCTGATAGGCGTTAATCGCTTCACCCGGTGTGGCGAAGATGCGTCCCTCGCCGCGGTCCCCCGCCTTCTCCAGGGTCAGGTAGTAGCATCCCAGCACCATGTCCTGGGAAGGGGTGACCACTGGCTTGCCATCCTTGGGGTTGAGGATGTTGTGGGCCGCCAGCATCAACAGCCGGGCCTCCGCCTGGGCTTCGGCGGAAAGGGGTACGTGGACCGCCATCTGGTCCCCGTCGAAGTCGGCGTTGTACGCCGTACATACGAGCGGGTGCAGTTTGATCGCCCTTCCCTCGACCAATACGGGCTCAAAGGCCTGGATCCCCAACCGGTGCAACGTGGGGGCCCGGTTGAGGAGGACGGGATGCTCCTTGCACCCCCCCCCCAGC
>JAJYSD010000348.1 GCA_021793745.1 Bacillota bacterium | reverse complement strand
GGCGGCGTGCTGGTCCAGCACGCCGCCGCTGATCTCGGCGTGGGTCAGCCAGCGGGATCTTCCGCCCTCGATGACGAAGCCCAAGATCACTTGGCGATACTGAATGTTTGGATACGACGCCGTCCACTCGGGCGGCCGCCAGGACCCGGTGAGCGGATTGGCCGCCGCGCTGCCCCGGACGTGAAAAAGGCGACACGACTCCGAAGTGTCGGCAATGAACCCGGCGACTTGCCGCAGCGCTTCGGGAGCCGTTGAATGAATCCAGCAGACGGCCAACCCGAAGGGGCCGAACCGCCCGACGGCCTGCCGCAGAGCGTTGAGAAGCCGGGTGCCGTCCCGATAATCCAACGGCAGAGGGTTGATGCCTCCGGAAAAGTTTTTTGCCGCGTCGGTCAACGACTTGAGACGCGACGGCGTCCGGGCGACGACGGACACCATGTGACCTTCTTCCGCCAGCGCCAAGCTCAGCCCCCGTAACATGCCCGTGCCTCCAACCACCAAAGCGTGAAGCCGTCTTTCGGCCGGTTGCACCGCCACCACCTCCCGTGTCTGCGCCGCCTCGGCCCCTTCTCTTTGCCTGCTGCCCAATTCCGTGTCCGCCCGCCGCCCGACATCGTTCGTCAGCCGTTTGCGGTTTCCATTCCCCTCACGCCGGTCGACGCGCCCGCCCTTGCCGCCGGCCGCGGCCCTGTTCCATTTCTCGGAAACAGGCGCTGTGCCAACATCTCCCCGTCGCGGATTCTCCCGGCTTACGGCGGCGAAATGGCCATCGGAAAAGGGCAGAGCGCGTCCAAACACCCCCGCCGCCTGCGAGGATCTCTTCATATCTTCCGTTTTCCCTTATCCCTCCTGCTTTTCAAACCCCGTGGCTTCCGCCGCCCTCAACTCCTCCAGCATCGCCTCATGGATTCGGCCGTTGGTGGCCAACACGTGGCGAACCCCGATGTGGTAGGGGGTCCCCCGGGTATCGGTGACGCGGCCGCCGGCTTCCTCCACCAACAACGAGCCCGCCGCCAGGTCCCAGGCGTTGAGCTCCAACTCCCAGAACGCGGTAAGCCTTCCCGCCGCCACATACGCCAAATGGAGCGCCGCCGAGCCGGCGTTGCGGATATTCCGGCAGCGGGAGGAGAGCCGGACCATCCCCGCCGTATTGGCCTTTCGCGCCCCCTTGTAATCGGCGGGAAAGCCGGTGGCCACCAGGCTCCTTCCCAGGGCATCCTCCTCCGAAACCCGGATCGGCTCCCCGTTGAGCCGGGCCCCTTTTCCCCGCTCGGCGGTAAAGCACTCCTCTTGCATCGGGTCATAGATCACGCCGATCTCCACCGTCCCCCGCCGGGCCAGGGCGATGGAAACGCAAAAATAGGGAAAGCCGTGAACAAAATTGGTCGTACCGTCGATCGGATCCACAATCCACAGGTTTTCATGATCCCGGTGCGCTTCCAGGGCCTCTCTGGAGGCCTCCGGCCCCGGCGCCACCCCTTCTTCCCCAAGAATGGCATGATCCGGGTGGGCCTTGAGCAGGATTTGACGGATGATCTCCTCCGCTTGGCGGTCCACCTCGGTGACCAGGTCATGGGCCGAGGACTTGGTCTCCACCCGTTTGCTCGTCTTCACCCGTTCCCGGATCAATCGCCCTGCTTCCTTCGCCGCTTCAACTGCTGTTTCGATGGACAACAGACACCCTCCTTCATCCATTTCGGGAAAAAACCCCCTACTTCCATCCTCGCTGAATCCACCTTCTATCATACGGAAAAGAACACAAAAAGAAAAACCGGCGGCGCAACCCCGTCGACATCTGAAGAAAAGCGCCGTTCCTTTGGAAGGGGATGATACCCGCCGCGGCGAAAGTGAAAGATGTAGATAGCAAGATACCGAAAGGAACGGAGGGAACTTCCCTTGCCCTATGCATGGACCCATATGATCTTCGGCGACACCGTCCTCGAAAAAGGGGATTTCCCCGCCCCCCGCGACGAAAAGATCTTTCACCTGGGTTGTCAGGGGCCTGATTTTCTCTTTTTCCACCAATTCTGGCCCTGGGTGAAGGATGAACGGGTCAGCCGCCTGGGAAGCGCCATGCACCTGCGCCGGTGCGGACCGTTTCTACGGGATCTGATCGAAGCGGCAAAGGATGAAGCGGCGATCCGCGATGCGGTCACCGGGTTTATCACCCATCACGTCCTCGATCGGACCACCCACCCCTACATTCACTATCGGGCGGGATACGAGGGATACAACCATCAGCGGCTGGAAGTCACCATCGACACGCTGGTCGCCCAACGCCTCGCCGGGATCAAAACCTGGCGGACCCCCCTCGCTTCCCGAATCGATGTGGGTCCGACCCTGCCGGAGCCGTGGGCGGAAACCCTCGATCGCCTGGCGCGCAAACACTACCCGGAGGAAGCGGAGGCCATCCGGCGGAAGGAGCTGGATGAAGCCTACCGGGACATGCTCAAGGCCCTCCGGATCTTTTACGATCCCTGGGGAATCAAGCGGGCCCTCACCTTCGGGAAGATCGACCCCTTCCGCCATACGCCCTTTTTCCCGGACCGGGACTATCTGAATGAATCGGAGGAGGAATGGCGCCACCCCGCCGTTCCGGAGGAAACCCACCGGGAAAGCTTTTGGACGCTGTGGGAACGGGCCTTGGCGGAAGCCATCGACATCGTGAAGCAGACCCGCGACTATTGGAGCGCTGAAAAAGAGTTTCCCGAAGGCCTCCGCCGGGCGATCGGCAATATTTCCTACGACACCGGCAAGGATTGCGACCTGGCGCTGGTCAACCAAGCCTCGGACCCCATCCTGTGATCATTCCCCCGGCCCACGAACCGTCGGCGATGGCTCCGTACCCAAACATCGGCAGTTCCGCCGCTCCGGCGCCGCACCGAAAGCAGGAGGGGTTGTGCCGCGGAAAACAGCACAACCCCTCCCGGTTTGCCGATGCGGGGCGAAGAGCCGCCGCTGTGCGGATCGCTTCCGGTCATTGCGGA
>JAJYSD010000347.1 GCA_021793745.1 Bacillota bacterium | reverse complement strand
CTGGTGGAGACGGTCGGAACGGCGACCACTTTTTTCATCGATGTCCTCTGTCTGGTCGGTTCCCTTCTGGCCATCGCGATGATCCGGTATCGTCCGGCGGCGGGAACGGCGGGGGCGGAAAAAGGTTCTCGGAGTTACCTGTCGGAGATCCGCGATGGGTTGAAGCACACCTTTTCCGTCTCCTGGCTGTGGATCACCATCATTGTCGCGGCGCTGATCAATGCGGTGACGACCGGAGCGTTCAACGTGGCTCTGCCCCTTTTGGTGAAGGAGGCGTTGGACAGCGGAGCGGGAGTCCTGGGGATGGTGTTGACCCTCTACGGTGTGGGAGCGGTGCTGGGCGGTCTGTTCATGGGAAGCATCCGCTTCCATCGGATTCCCCGGCCGGGCGTTACCCTCTATCTGCTGCTGTCCGCGATGGGTGTCGCCATGCTGATCATGGGAGCGATCCCCGCCGTTGCCGTGTTGATCATGATGGCCGTCCTGCTCGGATTTTTCCTGGAATGCTTCGGGGTGGTCTGGATCACCCTGCTTCAGGAACGCGTCCCGTCCCATCTCCTCGGCTGGGTGAGCAGCGTCGATGCTCTGGGCTCCTTTTCCGTCATCCCCATTGGTCTCGCTTTGGCCGGAATGGCGGTGGCCGCTTTTGGTCCGGACTGGACCTTTATCGCCGGAGGCGCCGTCGTGGCCTTGATGCCCCTGCTGGGACTTTTGTCCCGGTCGATTCGCCGTCTGGAAGTGGAGGATCCGCAGGGAGATGGCGCCGGGGTTTCGGGGTAAAATCCGGGTGAAGGGCTCCTGAGTGCGGACAGGGATGAGCGGCTCCTTTGACTCCGGAGAAGGGGATTTGACGAGCAACCCCCGTCATCCGGATCCGGCGACGGGGGTTGCTTTTTTTCTTTCAATGATCTATTTCACAATGGGAATCCAGATCTCGCTCCGATAATCTTCCGATCCGGTGTCGCCGGGCGGATATACCTCCAACTCGGGCGCACCCGAGTGTTCATATCCGGTGGCGGGAAACCACTCTTGAAAAATGCGGCGAAACATGGTTTGTAAGGCCCCGGGAACCGGCCCGACGCAGGTAAAGATCGCCCAGGTGGAAGCGGGGATAGTTCTCAAGGTGAAATTCTCGTCCGGGACGGTTTGATCGGTTTCGGTTCCGATCATGTACGTGTAGTCTCCCTTATCCGGTTGCATGTCCAAGATGATCCCGAGCAAATTTTCGCCTGTTCCGATGGAGGCGAGCTTGGCGATGGTGCCGTCTCGATGGCTTTTTTCCCAGAACTTCGGGATTTGGAGCGGATTTTCTCCATCGCGGCATGTTACTGAATGGACTTGCCGATCACCGTAAATGCTTCCTTCTTTACAATGCGATAATCCATCCCTTTATCTCCCTTCAGCGATAGATGGAAGGTGATGCGGGGGAACGCTTTCAGACGAACGCCCGGATGGCGGGCTTCTGAGGGGGAAATGCCATGGATTTTCCGAAATGCTTTGGAAAAGGATTCCGGAGAATCGTAGCCGTATTTGAGCGCAACATCCAACACCCGGGATGAAGAGGTCGCCAGCTCTTGCGCGGCCAAGGTCAATCGGCGCTTTCGGATATATTCGGCCACTGTCATTCCGGTCAACATGAGAAACATTCGTTGGAAATGAAAGGGAGATGAATACGCCGTTTTTGCAATCTCTTCCATCTCCAACCGCCGGTCCAAATTCCTTTCAATGTGGTCGAGGGCCTCTTTCATCCGATTGAGCCACTCCATCGGCATCACCTTCCTTCATCCATTACCTTATCACGGTTAAGCCGGGCGATCCTGTCATTTTGTGCTTTATGCGAACCGGTTTTATACGCTTCCGGGTTACGCGATCCATCTCAGGCCGATGACGCAGGCGATGATTCCCAGGATGCACAGGATGCGCCCCGGGCTTTTCGATTCGTTGAAGAACAGGATGCCGACCATCGCCGCTCCCATCGTTCCGATTCCCGTCCAGACGGCGTAAGCGATGGACAGCGGAATCTCTTCCAACGATATGCGCAGCAATGTGAGGCTGATGAGAAATCCGCCGATCAGCAGCAGATACGCGAACCAACTCCCTTTTTCCGATACTTTTTTGAGGCCGACGACCCCGATCACTTCGGTCAACCCGGCCAGCACCAAACAGATCCAGCTCATGGATGAAAGCCCTCCCGTTTGTCGGATGTCCATTTCAACCCGATGATGAAAAGGACGAGCAGCGTTATGAAGAACAACTTCAGAAAGCCCAGCGTCTCCTTGAATAAGATTACGTCCACCAGGACCAGCCCCGCGGTACCGATTCCGGTGAAGACGGCATAAGCGGTGCCGACCTCCAACCGCCTCACGGCTTTTATCAACAAGTCAAAGCTGAGGATCAGCGCGAGGATCAGCGGTCCCCCCAGCATATCCGTCTTCAGAGCGGTGGCCCAGACGATCTCCAACAAGCCAGCGAGCAGAAGATAAACCCATGCAATACCCGGATTTTTATCCGGCTTTTTGTCCGTCGCCGCCATCTCGTCAGCCTTTGCAGCCATCCTTTCCGCTTTTTTCGGCTGTCTGGCGGAGGTTTTTTGCTTCCGGGGAAAGATGGTTTCGATAATGTCCAAGATGAGGTGCACGAGGAGGACGGTTTTCCAGATGCCGCTGAGCTCATTGACCGTTTGGTTCGTGTAGATATTGACGCCGTGATTCAAAAAGTTTTCCCGAACATGGTCCAAGTATGATTCGCTGCCAAGCTGTGACAACGGCTGGACGCCGAAAAATGCGGCAAACACACAGTGCATGATGACAAAGAGAACCAGATGATAGAAGAAGTGGTCCCATCTTGCCGACGCCTTATCGATTCCATGTTTGTCCCCCTCTCCATATTTCTGATACCAATCGAGGATTTGTTCGATGTATTCCATGGTTTCCTTATCCAGTCCGATCACCTTTTCCGGCTGCCCCTCCTCCGGCTTGATCGTTTCCCAA
>JAJYSD010000346.1 GCA_021793745.1 Bacillota bacterium | reverse complement strand
TTCCTGCCCCGGCCCCGCGGTTTTGATCGACAACTGCCGGATCAGCTCCTCCACCAGGCGCTCTTCCTCCCGGCTGCGGATCACGCCCCGGGTCGACAGGGCTTCCAGGTTGGGAAGAGAGAGATTTTCCCGGACCGACAGGGACAGGACCAATCCCTCCTCCTTCCGGTTCTCCGTCACAAAGGCGATCCCTTCCCGGATGGCATCGACCGGGTGACGAATCCGGACCTCTTTTCCGTCCACCCGCACCGTTCCCCGATCCGGGGAATCGATGCCGAAGAGGAGGCGGGCCGTTTCGGTTCGCCCGGCGCCCATCAGGCCGGTCAGACCGACGATTTCCCCGCTCCGGATCGAAAAGGAGACATCCTCCACCTGCCCTGCCCGGGTCAGCCCTTCGACGCGCAGCCTCTCTTCTCCCGGTTCCACCGGCTCCCGGAAATGGTGGTTTTTGATGTCCCTCCCCACCATCATCCGGATCAGTTCATCCACATCGGTCTCATCCGCCCGCCGGGTACCGATCCACTCGCCGTCCCGGAGGACCGTGATCCGGTCGCAGATTTCGAAGATCTCCTCCATCCGGTGGGAAATGTATATCATCCCCACCCCCTGCTCCTTCAATGAGCGGAGGATTTGAAAAAGGGTGTCGATTTCCCGGTTTGTAAGTGCCGACGTCGGCTCATCCAGCACCAGGATCTTGGCCTGCATGGAGAGGGCGCGGGCGATCTCCACAAGCTGCTGCTCACCCACGGACAGGGAAGAGACTTCCCGGGATGGGTCGACCTTTAGCCCCAGGGGATCCAACCACCTGCGGGCCTCCTCCTTCATCCGGTTCCAACGGATCCATCCGGTCGGCCCGTAAACCATCTCCCGGCCCAAAAACAGGTTTTCCATCACCGTCAGGTGGGGGATCAGGTTCAGTTCCTGGTGGATGACGGCGACGCCCAGCTCCATCGCTTCCCGGGCGCTGACGATCTCCCGCTCTTCTTCGGCAATCCGGATGGCGCCCCCGTCCTTCCGGTGGACGCCGGCGAGGATCTTCATCAGGGTCGATTTGCCCGCCCCGTTTTCTCCCATGAGCGCATGGATTTCCCCCGGATACAGCGTAAAGTCCACACCGTGAAGAACGGTGACGCCGGAAAAGGCTTTCCGAATCCCCTTCATCTCCAACAGCGGCGTCGTCATGGGATCTCCCCCCTTCAAAAGGAAACACCCGACTGCAGGATCACATTGGCATAGGGCGTGCATTCGCCGGTCCGGACGACTGCCCTGGCCTTTTTGGTCATCTCCTTCAATGCCTCGTGGGAAATCACTTCCCACTCCGTCTCCGGAAACATCTCCTTCAACGCCCGATGCAGATGGGGGCTGATTCTCCGCGTCTCCTCGGCCACATAAACCTTCTCCACCTCCAGCTCGGTGAGGACCGCCTCCAGCGTCTCCAGAAAGGAGGGCAATCCGGGCCGGACCGCCAGGTCGATTCGCTCCGTCTCCACCGGGATCGGAAGCCCGGCATCTGCGACAACCAATTGGTCCGTATGGCCCATCTCGCTGATCACCCTTGAAAGATGGCTGTTTAAGAGCGTCGTTTTCTTCACGGTTTATCCTCCGTTCAAGCGCTTGGTAAAGGCTTCGACTTCCTTCCGCTGCGGCATCCCGTCCTGGGCGCCGAGCCGGGTGACCGCCAGGGCGGCGGTGCGGCCGGCAAAATCCACCGCCGCAGGCAGATCCATCCCTTCGGACAATCCGCAGGCCAGGGCCGCGTTGAAGGCATCCCCGGCCCCGGTGGTGTCCACCACCTCCACCGGAATTCCCTCCACGCGGCGGAATCCCCCCTCCGGCGACAGACAGGCGGCGCCCCGAGCGCCCAGGGTGGTCACCACACAACCCACCCCCCGGTCCAAGAGCTCCCTCATCGCCGCCTCCAGCCCTTCCTCCTCGACGGGACGCCCCGTCAAAAGCCCCAGCTCGGAGCGGTTGGGCGTGATCACATCCGTCAAACGGTACAGTTCATCCGGCAGCTCCCGGGCCGGGGCCGGGTTCAGCACCACCCTTTTCCCCAACTCCTTGGCGGTGCGGGCGGCGGTCAGCACCGTTTCCAGGGGGATCTCCAGCTGGAGCAGGAGAATATCCGCTTCAGAAAGCAGTTCTCTCCCCGCTTCCACATCCTCGGGCAGACACCGGCCGTTGGCGCCCGCCACCACGACGATGCTGTTGTCCCCTTCCGCCAGGAGGATGGACGCGATGCCGGTGGCCACCCCTGACACGGTTTTCACGCCCCGGGAGTCGACGCCGCTCTTTTGAAGGGACTCCAGGAGGGATTGGCCGAAGGGATCGTCGCCCACCGCTCCGATCATCAGCGTCTGGGCCCCCAGCCGGGCTGCAGCCACAGCCTGGTTGGCCCCCTTGCCGCCGGGGATGAAATGGACCGCCTCCCCCATCACCGTCTCGCCCATTTCCGGAGGACGCTTGGCTTTGACGACCACATCCATGTTGAGACTGCCGACGACGGCCACTTTCGCCCGTTTTTGCGTCAACCCGTTTCCCTCCTCGTCGATCCTCGCTGTATCAGCCGGACATCCAGCTCCACCGTCGTTTTCGGTTCCGCCTTGCCCCGAACCCGATCGATCAGGTAACGGGTCGCTTCGGCTCCCATCTCGTAAATGGGCTGGGCGACGGTGGTCAGTTCCGGTTCCGTCCACTCCGTCATCTCGACCCCGTCGAAGCCGCAAAGGGCCACCTGCTCGGGCACTCCGATCCCCATCCGTTGCAGCGCCTTCAATGCGCCGATCGCCATTAAATCATTGCCGGCGAAGATGCCGTCCACATCGGGATGACGGGCCAACAGCCGGCGGACGGCCTCCTTTCCCCCGTCGACCGAAAAGTGGCCCGGCACGATCAGGGTCTCGTCAAACCAGGGGAATGTTCCCGCCACTTCGCGATATCCCCTCAGCCGTTCCCGGGCGGTGACCAACTCCTCGGGCCCGGCGATGTGGG
>JAJYSD010000345.1 GCA_021793745.1 Bacillota bacterium | reverse complement strand
TCCTCCAGCAGGTTGAGCACCTGGGACTGGATGGAAACGTCCAGAGCGGATACGGGCTCGTCGGCCACGATCAACCGGGGCTTCAGGGCCACCGCCCGGGCGATGCCGATCCGCTGCCGCTGGCCGCCGCTGAACTGATGGGGATACCGATGCATATGATCTTCATTCATGCCGACCAGGTGGAGCAGCTCGCGCACCTGTTCCTTCCGCTCCTGGGGCGTCCCGATGCCGTGGACGATCAGCGGCTCCTCCAGGATGTCGCCGATGGTCATCCGCGGGTTGAGGGAGGCGAAGGGGTCCTGAAACACCATCTGCATGTCCCGCCGGAGCCTCCGCATCTCCTCGGAAGACAGCTTCGTCAGGGAGGTGCCGTCAAACTCCACTTCGCCCTCCGTCGGTTCGATCAGGCGGAGCACCGTCCGGCCGGTCGTCGATTTCCCGCAGCCGCTTTCGCCCACCAGGCCGAGGGTTTCCCCCTCCCGGACGGAGAAGGAGACATCGTCCACTGCCCGGACGTAGCCGGTCGTCCGCATGAACACGCCGCTTTTGACCGGAAAATATTTTTTCAAATTACGAACGGAGAGCAGGGTCCTCTTTTCCGCCGCCATCGCCGGTCACCTCCTCCCCCCCGGTTATGGAGCCAGCACCGGCTGAGGTGGCCCGGTTCGACGGCGAACAGTTCCGGCTCCGCTTCCCGGCAGATCTCCATCACCTGGTCGCAGCGGGGGGCAAACCGACAACCCGCCGGCATCCGGTGGGGGCTCGGCACGTTGCCGGGGATGGAATAAAGCCGCTTTCGCCGCTCATCCAGCTTGGGAATCGAGCGGAGCAACCCCGAGGTGTAGGGATGCTGCGTGGCGCGAAACATGCGCCGGACGTCGGCTTCCTCCACCACCTGACCGGCGTACATCACCACCACCCGGTCGCACATCTCGGCGACAACCCCCATGTCGTGGGTGATCAGCAGGATGGCCGTGCCGAATTCCCGGTTGAGGCTGCGCATCAAATCGAGAATCTGGGCCTGGATCGTCACATCCAGGGCCGTGGTCGGTTCATCGGCGATCAACAGGCGCGGCCGGCAAACCATGGCCATGGCGATCATGACCCGTTGCCGCATCCCCCCGGACAGCTGATGGGGATACTCGTCCAGGATCCCCTCCCGGGAGATGCCCACCTTCTTCAACATCTCCAGGGCCATCGCCCGGGCTTCCTTTTTGGACACGTCCCGGTGGAGGCGGACCGCTTCCACCATCTGATTGCCGATGGTGAAGACCGGGTTGAGGGAGGTCATCGGTTCCTGAAAGATCATGGCGATCTCGTTGCCCCGGATTTGCCGCATTTCCTTATGGGACAACTTGGTCAGGTCCCTCCCGTCGAAGCGGATCGATCCGCCGACGATCTTCCCCGGCGCCTCCACCAATCCCATCACCGCCAGCGAGGTGACGCTCTTGCCGCATCCGGATTCTCCGACGAGACCCACCACCTCCCCTTCCCGGACGGTGAGATCCACGCCGTCGACGGCCTTGACCACTCCCTTGTCCATGAAAAAATGCAACTGCAACTGCGAAATCTCGAGCAACGCTTGTTCCGACATGAGAACACCTCGGTCGATGAAATGCGAAACGAAGGAATTTATGAGTGCAAAATCAGAATACGGATTCTCTTCCCCCGTTTCCGTCTGTCTGAATGGCCAGCCCTCTCAGTCAATTCGATATAAAGGGGCGGAATTCCTTCGGAAAGGAATGGAACATTTGCATTCCCCTATGAAACCAATTCTCTGCTTCCCGGATATCCCGCAACTTGGTAGAATGAATGAAGTACATGATGGAGGTGTCTCCGTTGAAAGCCCAGGAAATCGACTTGACCCGGTACGTATCCAACCTGGATCGCAGGGTTTACACCATATACAACCTTCCCGAAGAAGTGATCGCCGTCATTTTCGCCTATGTCAGCCGCAGTCCCCACAGCTTCCGGGACAACCTGAAAAAACTGCTCGAAGACGACGAGCTGGCCGTCGGCGACGCCGCCGGCGGACGCACATCCTTCTACTCGGAAAAGGCGGCCCGCTTCCACGAAAAATGGGTGGTGGGGTACGGCCACAGCAGTGTGGCGGAACACGCGGTGGCCCACATCGGCATCGAAGGGATCAGCCGGCTGGCATCCGCCGAGCTGGAGTTGGCCAATGCCTTCAACAGCTTCACCGAATACAGCCAGCGATACCAGCGCCCCCGCCGCGGCGACTGGTACCTACCGCCGGAGCTCCAGGACCATCCGGAAGCCAAAAGCCTGTACGCCGACCTGCAGGAGAAGGCCTACGACACCTACGAACGGCTGCTTTCCGGTCTGATCGATTACCTGACGAACCGTCTCCCCCGCCATGAGGGGGAATCGGAGAAACGCTTCCGCATCCGGGTGGAAAAGACGGCCTTCGAGGACGCCCGCTATGTTCTGACTCTGGCCACCCTGACCAACCTGGGGATGACCGGCAATGGCCGCGCCCTGCGGGACACCCTGGTCCGCCTCCTGTCCAGCCGGTATCCGGAATGCCGGCAGCTGGCCCGGGAAATGGAAAGGGAAATCGGCCGGGTGATTCCCACCCTTCTCAAACACGTGAAGCCGAGCCCCTACATCGTGGAAACGCGCGAAATCCTGGAAAAACAGACGAAGGGAGCAGAGAAGATCGCCCGTCCTTTTCCGGAACCCGCCGGCGGACCCTCTGCCCGCTTTCTTCACCTGCCGGATTACGAGGATGCGCTCACGCAGCTGACCCTTTCGCTTTTGATCGAAACCTCCGCCCTCTCCTACGAGGAAGCGGCGGAAAAGGCCCGCGCCCTCAGCCGGACGGAAAAGGAAGCGATGATGGAGGAGGCGCTGAAGCGGCTGCGCTTCTTTGACAATCCCCTGGACGCCTTCCAGCACCTGGTCTACCGGCTGGAACTGAAAATCTCCGAAGCCAATTGGCACCAGCTGCTCCGCCACAACCGCCGCACCCACTTCACCT
>JAJYSD010000344.1 GCA_021793745.1 Bacillota bacterium | reverse complement strand
ACAACTCTTCGAGCGGTTGGTCGATGAAGTGTTGGACGAAGTGAGAAAAGCGGCGGAGCAGCAAGAGAAGGTGGCTTACAAGGCTTTTTCCGGTATTCGTCGCTATATCGAGCTGTGCACCGACCGAGTGACGGTGGCCCAGCTGCTGTTGGTGGCCTCGGTGGGCGTCAGCGAAGAGGTGGAACTGGTCAGGCGCAAGGCCCATCGCCGTTTCGCGGACCTGATCTACAGCATCGTGCGGGATGTGCTGTCCGGCACCGTTTCCGAGTCGGACCTGAAAGTGGTGGCCCAGGCGATGGTGGGGGCGATCAACGAAGTGGTGATTCAAAACGTGATCACCTCAAAGCAAGAGGTGGATCTGGACCGGTTGGCGCGGATGTTGAACCGCATCGTGGTGGGATCCTTCTCGTCCCTCCTGGTGAAGCATCCCTCCAACTGAGCGGGCTCCCGGGATCATCCCCGAAGGCATACCGGTGCCGTCGGCTCAAAAATGTCGGAAGAAAGGGAAAATGCATAGGGTTCCGTATGAAAGAATCTTTCGGTGAATAAGGGATTGTTGAGGGAGCCGAAGGGAATAGAAGGGGAGGATCGTCAGACCTGTGAAGATGGGGTAGAAGGGCTTTTCCGGTCAAAGGACCGGTTTCAAACTCATCATCCGAAAGGAGCGGGAAAAATGGCGAATTACACGACTCAGGAAGTGTTTCAGGAGATTGAAAAGCGGTTGAAGGAGAATCCGAAGCCGATCGAGGGGATGAAGGCCGTTTACCAGTTTGATCTGTCCGGCGATGACGGAGCCGTTTATCAGCTCCATCTTGCGGACGGTGCGGCCAAAGTGGAGCAAGGGGAGGCGGCCACCGCCGATTGCACGATCCAGATGACTGCCGCGGATTTTAAGGATATGCTTCTGGGCAACCTGAATCCGACGGCCGCCTTTATGTCCGGCAAGCTGAAGGTGAAGGGCAATTTGGGGCTCGCGATGAAGCTGCAAAATGTTTTGGGTCAATATGAGCCGCCCCGCGCCTGAAGCGGCGGTCACTTCGGCATGGCATCATCCTTTTTATCCAGCGCATGAAAGGTTATCGGCGGCGTTAAAAGGCGGAAACTTCGGAACCCCCTGTGTTTCCGGAATAAATACAAATGGCGGATGGTTGCGGGAGAAACCGTACGAGTTTTACCGACGGGAGGGTTTCGATGAAGCCCAAAAACCTACTGGAGGCAGTGCAGCGAACCGTTGGGCGCTACCCCGATAAGTCGGCTTTGATGTGGAAAAAAGACGGAAAGTACCGCAGCATGACCTATCGGGAAATGTGGCAACAGGTTCAGGACGCGGCCGCCGGGTTGGCCCGGTTGGGCATCGGGAAGGACGACAAGGTGGCCCTTATGTCGGAGAACAATCCCTGGTGGCCCATCACCGACTTGGCTATCCTGAGCCTGGGAGCGGTTACAGTTCCGGTTTATCCCACGGTGACTCCGGAGCAGGTGGCCTATATTCTGAAAAATGCCGAGTGCAAAGCGATCGTCGTCGAAGATGAACACCAGCTGAAGAAGGTGCGGGAGGCGGAAGCGGAGGTTTCGAGCATCGTGGTGATCCGTCCCGGGGACGGATTTACGCCGGGTGAAGGCATCCTCGACATGGCCGGACTCCTGAAGGAGGGACAATCTCATCCCCTGGAGGGGTGGGAGAAGGGACTCGGCGAAATCGGCCGGGACCGGCTGGCGACCATCATCCACACCTCGGGGACCACGGGGCCGCCCAAAGGGGTGATGCTCACCCACGGCAACTTCCTGGCCAATATGGAAGGCGTCCATTTCTGGGTGATCGAACTGAAGCCCGAGGATGTCCTGCTCTCCTATCTTCCCTTGTCCCATGTCTTCGAACGGATGGCCGGCCAATTTATGCCCCTCTACGTCGGCACGACCATCGCTTATGCGGAGAGCATCGATGCGATCCAGGAGAACCTGCAGGAAGTGAAGCCGACGGTGATGACCAGCGTCCCGCGCCTCTTTGAAAAGGTGTACGAAAAGGTGCAGGAACAGATTGAGTCGGGAACGCCCCTCCGGCGAAAAATTTTTGACTGGGCGGTCCGCATCGGCATGCAGCGGTATGAAATTTATCTTAATAAATCCATCGACCAATTGCTCCTGGGGGATCCGATGCCCCCCGGCTTGCGCAGGCAGTGGAAGCTGGCCCGGGCTCTCGTCTACAAAAAGGTGAAGGAGGGCCTCGGCGGCCGCATCCGGGGCATGGTCTCGGGCGGGGCGCCCCTCAACCCGGAGATCGGCAAATTTTTCTGGGCCGTCGATGTTCCCATCCTGGAGGGTTACGGATTGACGGAGACGTCACCGGTGATTGCCGCCAATCCGATGGTCCGCTCCAAGGTGGGGACCGTGGGCAAACCCCTGCCCAATGTGGAAGTGAAGATCGCCCCGGACGGGGAGATCCTGGTCCGCGGGCCCAGCGTGATGGTCGGCTACTACAAAAACGAAGCGGCGACCCGGGAGGCGATCTCCGAGGACGGCTGGTTCCACACCGGGGATCTGGGCGAGCTGGACGAGGAGGGCTACCTGAAGGTCGTTGACCGGAAGAAAAACATCCTGGTGCTCTCCACCGGGAAAAACGTCGCGCCGCAACCGGTGGAGACGGCGATCAACGAGAGCCGCTACATCGAGATCTCGGCCCTGGTCGGCAACAACCGCAAATATGTCATCGTCCTGGTTGTCCCCGAGTTTGAAAATCTGCTGGCTTGGGCGAAGAAGAAGGGGATCGAGGGAGGTCGGGCGGAAGTGGTTCGCCATCCCGAGGTCCAGCGTTTGATCCGGGAGGAAGTGGAAAGGGCGGTTCAGGAGTTCGCTCCCCACGAGCAGCCGAAAAAAGTGGTGATCATGGACAAGGAGTGGTCGGTGGAGACCGGCGAACTGACGCCGACCCTCAAGGTGCGGATGCGGGAGATCGAAAAGAAATACGCCGAACAGATCGAAAAAGCCTATGCCGACAATGCCGGGGCGGCAA
>JAJYSD010000343.1 GCA_021793745.1 Bacillota bacterium | reverse complement strand
AGTAGGTCAGGTCATCGGCCTTTACCGGATCCCACTTCAGGGCCACCTGTCGGGACTGCTGGGGCGGCTGGTGCAGAACGGGGGCCGGCGGTGCTTCCCGGTCGTCGGAGGGCATCACGGTGATGCGGACGCTTGGCGTCTCGGTCCACTTTTCTCCCAGGCTGGTGGAGAAGCGGAAGGACACCTCCCAGGTTCCCGTCCGGTCGGGGACAAAGGAGGCCTTGTACTGGTCCGCCCTTTTGACGGACCGATCAAACCGGGCGGGCTGCCAAGTGAATGCTTGGTCCCCTTCGTGTTTGAAGCCCGCCTCCGCCAGGATTTGGGAACTCGGCCGGTCCCGGCCGGTCACCCCTTTGACGGTCACTTGACCGATTGCGGTGATTTCCCTTTCGACGCCGATGACATGATCATCCGCTTTCGGTGTCCGGTTGACCGCCGACTGGATCGGCGCATGGGGTACCGCCGAAATCGCGGATGCGGACTCGCTCCGGTTGCCGGCGGCGTCCACGGCGATGACGCGGTAGTAGTAGCGGTGGCCGTTTTTCACCGTCCGGTCGACGAAGGATCTGCCTTTGGCTTCGCCCACCTTGACCTCGTATCCCCCGTCGATCGGACTGCGCAGGATCTCATAGCGGGCCGCATTCCGGACCGGGTGCCAGGTCAGGTGGACCTTTCCGTCCATCCCCTTGGCGGTAATCCGCTCCACCGGCTGCGGCGGCGTGAGATCCTGGCCCGGTGCGGCGATCAGGATGGCCCCGTCCATCGGCTGCAGCTCGATCCGCAGCTTGCCGTCCTTCACCCGGTATTCCCGGTTGTTCCACACGTCCCGAAACAGAACCCCGTCCCGGACGAAGGAGCCGACCTCCACTTCCCGGACGCCTCCCGATTTGCTGATGGCGACCACCGCGGCGCCGTCCGTCACTTCCCGCTTTTTCCCCGGTTTCGAAGTTGACGATGTATTCGCTGTTGCCCAGGGCGTCTTTGCCGCCGGTGATTTTGCGGCCGAAGACGTAGGTGTCCCCCTCGGCGTACAGGGAGGTCAGATCGCCGGTCACCAGGACCGGGTGTTGCTGGCGGATTTTCGCCAGCCGCCGGTAGTGCTTCAACAGTCCGGTGTCGGGGTTGTCCCAGGGATAGGTGCGACGGTCGTCGGGATCGTCAAACCCGGTCAATCCCACTTCGTCTCCGTAGTAGATGGTCGGGGAGCCCGGGTAGGTCATCTGGAGCAGGGCGGTCAGCTTGACCCGCTGACGGGCCAGGCGGTTGGCCTCGGCCACCCGTTCGTCGGACCAGCCTTTCTGTTCCTCGGGGGTGAGGGGGTGATCCTTCTCCACATCGCCGTATACTTTCATCATCCGCATCGTATCGTGGGAACCCATCAGGTTCATCATCGCGTAAAAGGCTTCCCGGGGGTACGATTCGTAAATGTCCATCAGCTGGTTGTCCAGTTCCGCGGCGTCGATGGGGGTGTGGTGAACGTCCGTGTCATCGAAGGGCTCGTCCAGCATGAAGGCGATCACCGCATTGCGGAACCGGTAGTTCATCGTCGAGTCGAAACTGTCCCCCAACAGGTCATAGGTGGCGTCGTTCCAATTTTCCGTGATCAGGATCGGCTCGCCGTTTGGCGGGTTCAGGTCGCCCCGCCGCTCCCCTTTCAGGTGGGCGCGCAGGGCTTGCCAGAAGTCACGGGCCACCTCCGGGGCCACATCCAGACGCCAACCGCTCGCCCCTGCCCGGATCCACCGGCGGGTGATGGAATCGTCGTTGCGGAGGATGAAGTCGGCGAAACTCTTCACATTCAGCTCGCTTCCCTCCGGTGCCTGAATCACCGGCAGGCTGTCGTATCCCCACCATCCCTCGTAGGAGCCGTCCTCATCGATTTGGAACCAGGATTCCCAGGGGGAGGCATAGTGTTCCTTCCACTTTCCCTCCTTTTTCAGTTTCCAGGCCCACCAGGCACCGATCTCCCGGGGGCGTTTTTCGGGGTCGCTCCATTTGCCGTAGCGGTCGAAGTACTTGCTGTCGTCCCCCACATGGTTGAACACCCCGTCGAGGACGATGTGCATGCCCCGCTTTTTCGCCTCCCGGGCCAGGGCTTCAAATTCTTCCTCCGTTCCGAACATCCGGTCGATCCGCTCGTAGTCCGCCGTGTCGTATTTGTGGTTGCTGGTGGCCTCGAAGATGGGGTTGAGATAGAGAGTCTTGACGCCGAGGGATTTCAGGTAGTCCAGTTTCTTGCGGATGCCGGCCAGATCTCCGCCGTAGAAGTCGTTGCTCCAGATGCCGTCCCCGTCATAGCCGGGGAGGTCCTTCAGATCGGGATTGTCCGGCAGCTGTCCCCATTTTCGGTGTTCAATCGGGGCATCTCCCCGGCTGCCCCGGTCGTCGGCGGCGCGGTTGTTGGAGGGATCGCCGTCGAAAAAGCGGTCCGGGAAAATCTGATAGGTGATCCCCAGCTTGAACCAGTCGGGGGTGCGGAAGTCCCGGTCGTAGACCGTCAGCTGAAAGTCGTGCGGGTGGCCGTCGGTGGGCTCCCCGATGCCGCCGTCCTGCTCGCGCTGGTCTCCGTAACGGACGATGCGGCTGCCGTCCTGAAGCTCAAAATGGTACCAGAATACGGTCGGCTCCTCCGATGAGACCGATGTCTCCCAGTACTCCAGCCGGCCGTCGGGGGAGGTGCCGATGGACGTCATCGGATGGACGGACTGCCTCCTTTTCAGGTCGTCCCACAAAATCAGCTTCACCGACTCCACATCTCCGGACCGGGTCTGCATCCGGAGTCGGACCGGTTCCCCGGCCGGAACGGCGCCGAAGGGATGTCGGAAGAGCGGATCGCGGGTGTCGTGCTTCAGCTCGTTCCAGTGGATATTGTCGTCCAGCCCCTCCGCAGTGGCGGTCGGACGCTCGCCGATTGCGGGCAGCAGGGAAACAATGAGTGCAATCGTTATCATCATAATAATCGCTTTTTTTACACGTGGAATCATAAAAAAAATCCCCCATTGTGAAACCGATTGCACAA
>JAJYSD010000342.1 GCA_021793745.1 Bacillota bacterium | reverse complement strand
CTGGAGGTATGACCGACGCACCGGTGACGGGACACCCCGACATGTCCGTCGATGAAGCGGCTCAACTGATGGCCCAGCATCAAATCCGCCGGCTTCCCGTCGTGGAAAACGGCCGGCTGGTGGGCGTCGTCTCCATCGGGGATTTGGCTGTCCGTCAACCCTTTGCCGATGAAGCGGGGCAGGCGCTGAGCAACATTTCCGAGCCCAGCCGTCCCGTCATGTGAAGGCGAGAAGGGCGCGCCCGGACCAGGGCGGCCTTTCTTTTTTTGCGTTTAAGCGGGATACCGGCAGGGTGCTTCCGCAAAGCCCGTTTCCCTGCGGAGAAAAATACCAACGAAACAGGAACGTATGTTTGCATATAATGGAGGCAAAGGAGGATGGGAGCCGGAGGTGGGATGGAGCGATGCTGATTGCTCCGGAGGAATATCGCCGCTTTGCGGATTTGGTGAAACGGATTGTGATCCTGGAGGTGTTGGAACGGGTCTTGGAACGGGATTGTCGGGTGATCGCAAGCAGCCCCGTCAAAATGCGCCGCCCCTTCGAAGGGATGCTGCAGGAGCTCCGCGAGCGGGTTGCGCAGGATGCCCGCCAGGCCCGAAGGGAATTGCGCCGGATCGGAGGGGAGATCCTCGAGGTGAAACAGCTGCCCGACAGCCGCCAGGTGAAGGCCCGCTTTCGCGGCTTTCTGCATACCCAGCGATATGTCAACGAATGGCTGCGGAGCGAATGCGAAGAGCATTTCCGTTCCTATTGGTCCGAAAAAACCGCGGAAACGCCGTCCCGGTGATTTGATGCAATTTTTCCGCGGTTGTGTTGAACCCTCCCGATGGATGGAGTACAATGAACCCAAATGAATGAGGGGGTTTTTGTCAATGGAAGGGCCCTATGTCATTCGCAGGGGCGACGGAAATTGGATTCCCATGGGTGATGGTGTCCGGCTCAGTTATCTGCGCAGATATGGCGAAGAGTACAGCATTCTGTTGGAGATGGATGCCGGCGGCCGTTTTCCGGTTCACGAGCACGTCGGCTGGGAAGAGATTTTCGTCCTGGAAGGGTCCGTCCGGTTGGGTCCGCAGGAACTCCGGCAGGGGGATTACTATTATTCGCCTCCGGGGGTGAGCCCGGCGGTCGAAACGGAAGAGGGCTGCAGCCTCCTCATCACCTCCGCCCGCGGGCAGGAAGCCAATCAAAGGCAGGCCTCTTTGAAAACATCCTGAGCTTTTACAGGGATCAAATGAAAGGGGTTTCACAGGATTGCAGCGCCCAAAAAGTCCAGACTGACTTGACCGGTTTGGACTTTTCTTTTGTCGTCATTATCCTTATTATTTGAAATAGATTCATTTTACAGATGCTTGGGTTAAAGGGGGGCCCCTATTGCTGAGACAATTTACCCGGTTGTGTGTTCGGCTGGTGGAGCGCTACCTTCCCGATCCGTTTTTGTTCGCCGTGCTGCTCACCTTTGTCGTCCTGATCATGGGCCTTGTATGGACCCCGTCGGGTCCGCTGGAGATGATCCGCTACTGGGGAGACGGTTTTTGGGGATTGTTGGACTTTACGATGCAGATGGTTTTAATCCTCGTCCTGGGACACGTGCTGGCCCGGGCGCCGTCGGTGGAACGGGGATTGAAGGCGGTGGCCGGACTGACCCGGGATCCCGGTAAGGCGCTGATGCTTACCACCTTCGTGGCCACCGTGGCCAGCTGGATCAGCTGGGGATTCGGTCTGGTGGTGGGGGCCCTGTTCGCCCGGGAAGTGGCAAAAAAGGTCCCGGATGTGGATTATCGGGTGCTGGTGGCCGGGGCTTACTCCGGCTTTCTCGTCTGGCACGGGGGGTTGTCCGGTTCCGTTCCCCTCAAGCTGGCGACGGATGATCAGTTCGGCGTGCTGATACCCACCTCGGAAACGCTGTTTGCCGCCTTTAACCTGGTTCCGCTGATGGTTCTGGCTGTGACCCTTCCCTTTCTGATTCGCTGGATGCAGCCGCCCCGTCCGGAACGGGTGACGATTCGCCCCGAGCTGCTGCAGGATCACAGTGTCGCCGCCGGAAGGGAGGATTCGGCCGAAACGCCGGCGGAGCGGCTGGAGGTCAGCCCGCTCATCTCCTGGGTGACGGCGGCGATGGGACTGATCTTTATCGTTCTGTTTTTTATGGAGAAGGGGGGACAGCTGGACCTCAACATCATCAACTTCATTTTTCTGATGGCGGGAATTGCGCTGCACCGCACCCCCCGGCGGTATCTGGCGGCGATCGCCGAGGCGGTCCGGGAAACGGGGGGCATCATCCTCCAGTTCCCTTTCTATGCGGGAATCATGGGAATGATGGCCTCCTCGGGCTTGGGGGAGAAGATTTCCGATCTGTTCGTCAGCATTTCCAATGAGATCACCTTCCCCCTGTTCGCCTTTATAAGCGCCGGCCTCGTCAACCTCTTCGTCCCTTCCGGCGGCGGACAGTGGGCGGTTCAGGGGCCGATCATGCTGGCGGCCGGGGAGACCCTGGGAATTGACCCGGCGAAGACCGCGATGGCCGTCGCCTGGGGGGATGCCTGGACCAACATGATTCAGCCCTTCTGGGCCCTTCCCCTGCTGGCCATCGCCAAGTTGAAGGCGCGGGACATCATGGGTTACTGTTTGGTGGTGCTCCTGTATTCCGGATTGGTGATCGGCCTCAGCTTCCTGTTGTTGTAGGAAGCGGGGCCGGCGGCGCGATGCTCGGGACAGCCGATCCCGGGCATCGCCGTTTTGTATGAAAGCATATTCCGGAGAGAAACCCGGAGGAAGAAAAGGGGTGCCCTCGTCGGGACCTTTGACCGGGTGCGGATGGGGTCAAAACCCGCCTCTCCGGGAGTCATGGGTGGGGGCCGGGCCCGCCGCGAGGGCACCGCTGCGGTTACGGAGCGGATCTTCGGCCCTCTCGATGGCGACATTTCTCATCTCAGGGGGAACGCCCCTCTTGTTTTCGGATCTCCCACACCTGGAGGAGCTCCTCCAGGGACGCGAGCACGTAATCGGGCAGATGCACTGCGGAGATCCCCCC
>JAJYSD010000341.1 GCA_021793745.1 Bacillota bacterium | reverse complement strand
GGCTACACCCCCCGAATCTCCCTTTTTGACAAACCTGAAGGAATAATCTGATAAGACAGGGAATTAGAGAAATGGGAGGTTTCGCAGGACCTTCCGCACAGAAGCATGGAATTGTCTCCTCCCGAAGGGGATGGGTCCCGAAATTTTTTGCCCCCGTTGATACCAGTACGTACCCGTACCCATTGGAGGGGGTGATACTAAAGAAGTTTTAGTAATCCCTTACATCTTTCCGTCGGCAGGAAGGATGGCGCATCTTCAGAATGCAACCTTTGACCTCAAGATTGCTCGGGAAAAGGAGTGGATCGGGATGGCGTATGAAGCGTTTACGGAAGAATGGGCGAAGGAATGGGCCAAGCATTTGAACCAAAACCAGAATTATCGGAAGGTGGCCGCCACCTGGGAGTGGCCCTTGGTGCTGAGGGTGGAAAAGGATGAGTCCGTCGGTCTGGACGAAGACCGGGCCATCTATCTGGACCTGTGGCACGGAGAGTGTCGCGAGGCCCGGGCGGCGACGGAGGAGGATCTGGAAAAGGCGCCGTACGTGGTCAGCGCCGATCCCTACACGTGGAAATTGATCTTTGAGCGGAAGCTGGAGCCCATTTCGACCCTGATGCGCGGCAGGCTGAAGCTGGTGAAAGGGGATATGTCCACCCTGTCCGGCTATGTGATGGCGGCCAAGTATCTGCTGGAGGATGCCCTCAAAGTGGAGACGGAAATTCCGGAGGGGCTGAAATAAAAGAGGAGGGGATCAACCATGCGTGTGATGCAGACGACGAGCGAAAGGGGTTTGGATCACTCCCTTCTCCCCATGCGTTTGTATCACAAGGCCAAAAAGTTGGGGGTTTGGGACCCGAGGGATATCGATTTGACCCAGGACAAAAAGGATTGGGAGAAGTTCAATGATGTCGAAAAGGAAATGACACTGCGCCTCTGCGCCATGTTTCAAGCCGGGGAGGAAGCGGTCACCCGGGATCTGCTCCCCCTGATCCAGGCGATCTCCAACGAGGGACGGCTGGAAGAAGAGATGTACCTGACCACCTTCCTCTTTGAAGAGGCGAAGCACACCGAGATTTTCCGCCGCTTCCTCGACGAGGTGGGGGATGTTTCCGAGAAGGACTTGTCCGTCTATCACCTGGACAATTACCGGAAGATGTTTTACGAATATCTGCCCCAGGCCATGAATCGGCTGAATCACGATCCCTCCCCGGAAGCGCAGGCGGAGGCGTCCGTCACCTATAACATGATTGTGGAAGGCGTCCTGGCGGAGACGGGGTATTACTCCACCTTCCAATCCTACAAGCGGCTCGGCATCATGCCCGGGACCGTCCAGGCCTTCCATTACCTGCAGCGGGATGAATCCCGCCACATCGCCTACGGCGTGTACCTTCTCCAGCGCCTCATCATCGAACACGACGTGTGGGATGTGATCCAAAAGCGGATGGAGTTTCTGCTGCCGGTGGCCATCGGCGTGGTGAATGAATTGATCAATCAGGTGGATGAGCTCCCCTTCGGACTGGATAAGGAAGAGATGACCCAATACGCCATGAGGCAGTTCGATATCCGGATGAGCCTGTTGGAGCGGGCGCGCGGAAAATCGCCGAAGGAACTCTCTCGCTTGAGCGAAGAGACGATGAAGACGGTGAAGGAGGACTTTTGAGGGTTTGATCGGAACAAGGCGCGGTGCGGCGGCGGTTCCGCACCGCTAAGGGGGGATACAGCGGTGGCGACTCCGGTCCCGAAGGATCAAGAAGAAAAATCCGTGGAGAGGGTTGAGCCCTTTTCCGCGGAGGAAAAGGAAAGGATCCGGCAAGAGATTTGGAAAATGCGAAGGGGGATCACCAAAGGCGGGCGCTTTCGATCCATCGCAGGGGTTATGGCCAAACACGGGCTGCTGTATTTGTTGACGGACCGGAGGATGTTTCGTTGGTTTCCGGGAAAAAAGATCACGCCGGAGGAAGAGCAGGAATTGCACCGGCTCGGCCGCCGTCTTCGCCTCGCCTTTGAGGAGTTGGGGCCCACATTCATCAAGCTGGGACAGGTGTTGGTTACCCGGCAGGAATTGATTCCGGAGCCCGTCACGGCGGAGCTGGCCAAGTTGCTGGACGAGGTTCCGCCGATGCCCTTCCGGTATATGGCTTACGTCTTAGATGAGGAGTTGCCCGAGGGCTTGGCCACCTTTGAGTGGATCGACAGGGAACCGATCGGGTCCGCCTCGCTGGCCCAGGTATACCGGGCCCGCCTGAAGGACGGGCGCATGTGTGCAGTCAAAGTGGTCCGCCCCCAGGTGGGGAAGCTGTTTCAGACGGATATCGCGGTGATCCGGAAGTTTGTCCGGCGCCTGCACAAGCTTCTCCCGCCCGAATGGGCGGCCGCCGTCGATCTGCCGGGGCTGATCGACGATTATTACAGCAGTTCGATGAATGAGCTGGACATGCGTGCCGAAGCGCGGAACATGGAGGAACACGGCCGGATCGGCGAGGAGTTTGAAACGATCGGCGTCCCCGAAGTTTATCATGCGACGCCCTCCGTGTTGGTGATGGAGTATGTGGACGGATGGAATTTGAAGGAGTTTCCGGTCGATTTTCTCACCTTCGAAGAGCGGTTTGAACGGATGATGGACCTGGCCCACTACTATATCAAGACCTTCACCGAGGGGTATTATCACGCCGACCCCCACGGTTCCAACCTGATCCTGGATCGCCATACCAAAAAGGTGATCGGCATCGACTGGGGGATGGTGGGCCGCCTGGATGCCCTGCACACCGAAGCGATCTTCCGGATGTTGCTCCACATCCGGCTCAATCAGGCGGAGGACGCCGCCGAGGCCGCTCTGGACATCGTCCAGCCGACGCCGTATACGGATCCCGTCCGCCTGAAGGACGAACTTCGAACGGTCTTTATCCGATATGTCAATAGCGAACAGGGGAGCAAGTACAACTGGGGCAGTCTGCTGATTCAGGCGATCACCGTCGCCATCCGCAATTACTGCCGGATCCCCAACGGCCTGGCCCTGTGGTCCAAGCTTGGACCACAGG
>JAJYSD010000340.1 GCA_021793745.1 Bacillota bacterium | reverse complement strand
TCCGCGATAGGGGATCACATGTCCCTCCAGGCTGCTTCCGAGCCCGAAGGGGATGACGGGGATTTCGCGGGAGTTGGCGAATTGCAGGATGCGGCTGACGTCTTCCCGGCTCTCCGGGAAAACGACCACATCCGGTAGATGAGGCGCGTGATAAGATTCGTCCCGGCTGTGCCGTTCCAGTTCCGTCGGATTGACTGACACTTGATTGGCAGACAGGAGTTTCTGCAGTGAATCGATCCATTCCATGACTGACCCTCCTTCCTCTTTGAACATATGCTCTCGGTTTGCCAAATGCAAGGCCGGAGTGAAGAAACCGGGAAGTCCGGCGATTGATTTGCATCATTTTTATTTTTAATGTACTTTTAAAATGAATAGGTGGATTAGGAGGAGAATTATGATTCGGTTGAAAAAGGGGTTTGTGGTTTTTGCCGCCGTTTTGTTGTCGATGGCTCTCCTGCTTCCCACCCTTTATGCGGCTCCGGACACGCCCTATTACGGGAAGGAGTACTCTCAGCCGGAGAAGGTGCTTAAGCTTTATCCCGATCCCGACGTGCGCTTTGAAACCCCCGCCTTCACCTCCGGCGAGGAGCGCTTCACCAGCCAGGAGGAAATGATCCGTTTTCTGCGAACGCTGGATCGGCAAAGTCCCTGGACCGAGATGAAGTTCCTCGGCCGTTCCCAGGAAGGGCGGGAGATACCGGTCCTCTTTTTCCAAAGGGGAAGCGGAAAAGGGAAGCCCACCGTTTGGCTGCAGGGACAGATCCACGGCAATGAGCCGGCTGCCGGGGAAGCGGTGCTGGTGATGGCCCAAAAATTGGCCGGCGAATACGGGAAAAAACTGTTGAAGGACATCAATGTGGTGGTGGTGCCCCGGGTCAATCCGGACGGGTCCTATGCCTTCCAGCGCCGCATGGCCAATGGGATGGACGGCAACCGGGACCATTTGAAGTTTGACACGCCGGAGGCGCGGGCGATCCATTCCCTCTACAATCGCGTGCAGCCGGAAGTGGTGATCGATGCCCACGAATACAACCCGGATCCGGCACTGCTGAAGGACGTGGGAAAGGAAGGGGCCTTGAAGTATCACGACCTGCTGATCCTCTCCGGGAAAAATCTCAATATTCCCAAGGAGATCCGCAGTTTTGCCGATGATGTGATGGTGAAGGCGGCCAAAGCCCGTTTGGCGAAAAAGGGCTTTTCCAGCGGTGACTATTACACGGCCGCCAAAAGGGACGGGCAATTGGAAATTACCGAAGGGGGGCCGGAACCCCGCATCGGCCGCAACAGCTTTGCGCTGAAACCCGCCCTCTCGTTCCTGGTGGAAACCCGGGGCATCGGCATCGGACGGGAAAACTTCCTGCGCCGGGTGGCCGCTCAGGTGACGACCCACCAGAGCCTGCTGGAGACCGCCGCTTCCCGAGCGGATGAAGTCCGCCGTCTGGTGGACGGGGCCCGGAAAGAGATTGCCGATAAGGGAAAAAGGGCCGGGGACGCCGATGATGTGATCGTCACCAGCAAAGCGAAGGAATATCCCAGCACCCTGCCGGTGGTGGATATCGCCGAAGCGAAGGTGAAGGAGGTTCCGGTCCGCTATTTCAGCCACACGGAAGGGAAAGCGGAACTCACCCGCGAGCGTCCCGTCGCCTATCTGTTGAAACCGGAATTTGAAGACGCGGTCAAACGGCTGAAATACGCCGGCGTGAAAGTGAAGCGGCTGAAGAAGGCGACCGCCCTTCCGGTGGAAAGCTATCGCGTCACCGCCAAGGAGACGGAAGAAAATCCCTATGAAAGCCATCCGCAACATCGCGTGAAGACGAAGATCGTCAAGAAGACCGTGGTCCTGCCGAAGGGAAGCTGGATCATCCCCATGGACCAGCCGACCGCCAATCTGGCTGCCCTCGCCATGGAGCCCGAATCGACCGACAGCTATGTCACCTTCGGTTTTATCCCTTCGAAGGTGAAAAAGGAATTGCCGATCTATCGGTACATGGGGGGAGGAACGCTGCGGTAAGGGATGCTCCTATGGGAGCCGGGACAAGGGGATGCCGGGCCAAGAGCCATCCGACATTGCGTCGGATGGCTCTTGATTTGGGGAGAGGTTTTCACTTCCGCATCCAAACTGCTAGAATCGAAGGGGGAACATCATCAGAACTTTTAAAAAGGGGAGAAGGGTATTGGGAACCATTCAAGTGGGAATTGTCGGGACGGGATTTTCCGCCAGGTCCCATCTGGAGGCCCTGCGACGGCTGCATCAGGTGGAAGTGATCGCCATCGCCTCGAGCAGCCAGGAACGGGCGGAACAGGTGGCGAAACAGTTCGGCATTCCCCGAGCCTACGGGGATTTTCGTCGGCTGATTCACGATCCGGACGTGGAAGTGATCCACAACTGCACTCCCAATCACCTTCATTTTCCGATCAACCGCGAGGTGTTATCGGCGGGTAAACACCTGCTGTCGGAAAAGCCCTTGGCGCTGAATAGTCAGGAGTCGAGCCAGTTGGCGGAGTGGGCGAAAAAAAGCGCGTCGGTGAGCGGTGTCTGCTTCAACTACCGGCATTACCCGATGATTGCCGAGGCCCGGGCGTCGATCGCCGGTGGGGAATGCGGCCGCGTTTACTTGGTTCACGGCGGTTACCTGCAGGATTGGCTGCTTTACGACACGGATTATAACTGGCGGCTCGACCCGGATCAAAGCGGAAAATCCCGGGCCATCGCCGATATCGGATCCCACTGGTGCGATACGCTTCAGCATGTGCTGGGGCGCCGGATCGTGGAGGTGTTCGCCGATCTGAAGACGGTGCATCCCGTCCGCTTCAAGCCGAGGGGGCCGGTGACCACCTTCAGCCAGAGCGCGGAGGCGGATCGGGAGGAGGTACCGATCGACACCGAGGATTGCGGCATCGTGATGGTCCATTTTGAAGGGGGCGTTCAAGGGGTGTTTACCGTGTCCCAGGTGAGCGCCGGCCGCAAAAACCGGCTGTATTTTGAAATCGCCGCGGAAAAGGCGAGTGTGGCCTGGGACCAGGAGGAGCCGAACCG
>JAJYSD010000339.1 GCA_021793745.1 Bacillota bacterium | reverse complement strand
AGAACGATGGTCCCCCCGATGACCAGTCCAGATAATAGGCGGCCGCCAACCCGCACAATACGGCCGTTTCGGAAAACAGCAAAGAATAAAGCAGGGTCTGCCGAAAGCTGCCGGCGATCTGCAGGGCGGCGGCGACGGGAAGGGTCATCAGGGCGGAGACCAGCAAAATGCCGACGACGCGGATCGACGCGGCGATGACGAGGGCCACGGCAAAGGAGAACAGGGTGTTGATCCATCGGTGGGGGATCCCCGAAACCACCGCGCTTTCCTCATCGAAGGACAGGGCAAAAAGCTCCTTGTGGAACAGGAAAATCACGGCCAACACCAGGGCCGCCACGACGACGATCCACCCCAATTCACCTTCTCCGACGGCCAGGATGCTGCCGAAGAGATAACCGGCCACGTCGACGTTAAATCCGTCGGCGGCGCTGATCAGGACCACGCCGAGGCCGACACCCCCGGAAAGCACCACCGGGATGGCCAATTCCTGGTATGTCCGGTATAGCCGGCGCAGCTGCTCCACAAACATCGCTCCTCCGACGGAAAACATCGCCCCGACGTGGAGGGGGTTCAATGACTGGAGCCAGGGCACGTGCTTCTGCAGCAGCAGCCCGGCGGCCACCCCGGACAGCGTAACATGGGCCAGGGCATCGGCGATCAGGGAGAGGCGGCGCACCACCAGAAAGATCCCCACCAGCGGAGAGATCAAACCGATGATCAAGCCTGCCAAGACCGCCCGCCGCATGAAATCGTAGTGCAAAACCATTTCCCACATCGCATTCGTGCCGAAACCGCACGGTCCCCCCTTTCCGGTATGGACCTTCAAACCCGGGCTTCCTCCCCCTCCTGGGAGGAAAGAAACAGAAACTCCTCCTGCCGGCCGGCAAATTCCCGGGAATCCCCACAGAAGCGGATCCGACGGTTCAGGAAGGCGATCCGGTCCGCCACGGCGGTCACCGCGCCGATATCGTGGGTGATCAGAAGGATCGTCAGCCGTTCCTCCCGGTGTAGGCGTTGGAGCAGCCGATAGAAACGCTCCACCGACCCGGCATCCACTCCCACCGTCGGTTCGTCCAGGATCAACAGCTCGGGACGGCTCACCAGCGCTCGGGCGATAAAGGTGCGCTGTTGCTGTCCGCCGGACAATCTGCCGATGTTGGCGCCGGCGATCTCCGAAAGTTCCAGCCGCTCCAGGGTATCCCGAATCAGCGTCCGCTCCTTTGCTCCGATCCGGCGGAAAAGGCCGAGCTTGCCGGTGAGACCGCTGGCCACCACTTCATACACCGTCGCCGGAAATCCCAGGTTGAAACTGTTGGCCTTCTGGGACACATACCCGATCCGGTGCCACCCTCGAAACTTTTCCACCGGCTCACCGAACAGATAAACGCCTCCGGTATCCGGGGATAACCGGCCCAGGGCCAACCGGACGAGGGTCGATTTTCCCGATCCGTTCGGTCCGATCAAACCGAGAAACTCCCCGGCCGCCACCTCCAGATCGATCCCTTCCAAAACGGGATGTTGGACGTAGGAAAAGGTGACTCCGGACAGGCGAAGGACCGCTTCACCCATGGCACAACCCTTCTTCCTTTCCAAGCCTCTTGTACAAAAAGCGGATCGGATCCGATTCATGATCAAAACCTCTATATCCATCCGCCATCGAAAGCGCCGACCTTGCAATGACATGGACCATTATATCTCAAGAAACGCGGGTTGTAAATCGGAATGGTTCCGTTTTATATCCGCGGCTTCCCGCCAAAAACCAAAAATCGAGCCTCTCCCGGGGGGGAGAGGCTCGACCCTTTGATGGTGCGCCCGAGAGGACTCGAACCCCCGACACGCGGTTTAGGAAACCGCTGCTCTATCCTGCTGAGCTACGGGCGCGCATGCTTCGGACGCGTTGCCGCGTCTCTATATTTTACACTATACCGCCTTTCGATGTACACGTCAATTGCTGGCAGGAGATTCGGGTGCGAACACCGCTCCTCCATCCCTTTCTCAACTCATGATCCGGCCAAGCGCTCCTCCTGCCCAAGCACACTGCCCGTCGCATAGAGAAGGGCGAATGGGATCTGATTCTGTTCGATCAGGCGGAGGGTTTCCACCACGGGAAAAGCGGCCGTACCAAAGGTTCCCGATAACCAGGAACCGATGAGAAACCGTGCGATTGCACCGCAAAATCCCCCGATGCCGATCCATAAAATCGATTTCACAGCTTCCTCTCCCTTCAAATTCCCCCGGCGCATCCCGATGGATCCCACATGATCCTGCCCACGTACTCTTCTGCATTCCATTAGAATTCATTAATCATACGCATTTTCCTCCACAAATAAGCCTCTCCGGAGAGAGGCGGCAACGGAGGTTCCTTTTCCGTTGATTTCCCCGGTCGGAACTTCCCCATATCATCAACGAATCACCACACCGTACTCCCGCATCCAGGCATCCAGTTGAATGAAATAGGCAAACAGCTGGGGAACGTTCATCAACTGGCCGAACCAGGGGATGTGCTGCTCTTGAAGATCTTTGCGGCCGGCAAAGCGGCGCACCTCCTCGACATGGAGGAGATCCCGGAGGGGAGAGGCGGGGTCGTCGATCCGGCGCAACGCTTCCCGGCGCACCGCTTCCAAATAGGCGGGGTTGTGGGTCTTCGGAAAGGGGCTTTTGCGCCGCATCCGCACCTCCTCCGGAAGCAAGCCCGACACGGCCCGCCGCAGCAATCCCTTTTCCCGGCCATCGCAGCGCTTCATCGACCAGGGGACGTTCCACACATACTCCAACAGCCGATGGTCGCAAAAGGGCACCCGCACCTCCAAACCGAAGGCCATGCTCATCCGGTCGCTCCGGTCCAACAGTACCGGCATCCAACGGGTGAGGCAGAGATAAAACAGTTCGCGCATCCGCCCTTCCTCCGGGGTCTCACCCGGCAGGCCCGGAACTTCCTGAAGGGCTTCCCGATAACGGTCCGCCACGTATTCCTCCGCCCGAATCCGGGAGACCACCTCCGGCGAGAAAAAGCGGAGCCGCTGTGGGACCAGTCGGG
>JAJYSD010000338.1 GCA_021793745.1 Bacillota bacterium | reverse complement strand
AAACATTGCATGGCCGAAGGAGACGATGCCGGTGAATCCCAGCAGCAAATCGTAACTCATGGCGAAAACGGCGAAGATGAATATCTGCGTCAACAGAATCAGGGTGCTGCGGGAATCCGTCAGAAAGGGAAGCAGACACAATATCGCCACGATGCCCCCATATAGAAAACGCGACCGGGAAACGGCGGTTTGCCGAACCATCCCCTCACCCCCTCGCTCCGAACAGGCCGGAAGGTTTAAACAGGAGCACGGCCGCCATCAGCAGCATATTGACCGCCAGGGCGGCGTCGGGCAGAAAATAATTCATGAAGGCGCTGGACAGTCCCACCATCACCGCCGCCATGGCGGAACCGGAAACGCTGCCCAGGCCCCCGACCACCACGACGATAAAGGCGAGGATCGCGTACTCCATCCCCATTTCCGCGTAAATCACTCCCGAATACGGAGCGAACAGCATGCCCGCCAGCGCCGCCAAAACGGCTCCCAGCACGAACACCAGCAAAAAATATCGTTTTACATTAATGCCTAGCGATTCCACCATCTCGCGATGGATCACGCCCGCCCGGATGATCAGCCCCACCCGGGTCTTCTTCAGCAGCCATTGCAGCAGCGCAAAGACCAGAGCCCCCGCCGCGATGACAAAGATCCGGTACTTGATCAGGACGATCTCACCGATCCGCCAACTGCCTTCCAGGAGATTGAGCGTTGGAACACTGATCTGATTGGGACCCCAGACCACCTTCACCATCTCGCTCAGTACCAACATCACACCGAGGGTGATCAAAATCTGCCGCGTGGAGTCCCCGTAAACCGGCTGAATGATCAGGCGTTCCATGATCAAACCCAACAGCAGCCCGGCCGAACATGCGCCCAGAAGCCCCGCAAGAAAACTTCCGGTCCAAAGATAGAACCAGACTCCGGCATAGGCGCCCCAGACGAACAGCCCGCCGTGGGCAAAATTGAGCACGTGCATGAGGCCGAAAATGAGAGTCAATCCCGCGGCCAGGAGAAAGAGAAGCATTCCCGTCGCCAAACCGTTGATGATCAGATTGATCGCAATATCCATGCGGACCTGACACCCTCTTCCCCGTGATACTCCATCGCGAAGAAACTCAAGCGATTCCCAGGTACCGCCGTTGCAATTCCTTTTCCTCTTTTAACGCGTCCATCGGACCGGTGTGGACACATCGCCCGCCGTCCAGGATCACAAACCGATCCCCCACGGCCTGGGCCATGGAAAAGTTTTGCTCCACCAGCAAAATGGTGGTCCGCTCCTTGATCTGCCGGATCCCTTCGACCATTTTGTCCACCATGATCGGTGCCAGACCCTTGCTCGGCTCGTCGATCAACAGCAGAGACCGGTTCTGGATGAAGGCCCGGGCGATCGAGAGCATCTGTTTCTGTCCCCCGCTCAATTGCCCCCCTTTTCGTCGCCAATACACCTTTAAATCGGGGAAGAGCTCCAAAATCCAAGCCAGCCGATCCGACACTGCAGGATCATCCCTCCCCATGGCCACCTTCAGATTCTCTTCCACCGTCAAATCACCGAAGATGCCCATATCCTCGGGAACATAGCCGATCCCTTTCCGGGCGATCACATGGGTGGGCAGGGATTGGATCTGCTCCCCTTCAAACCGCACCTCTCCCCGGACCACCGGGGAAAGCCCCATGATCGACCGGATCGTCGTGGTCTTCCCCGCTCCGTTCCTCCCCAACAGCACCGTCACTTCTCCCCGGGGAACCCCGAAGGAGACCCCCTGGAGGATGTGGAAGCGGCCGATCATGGTGTGAATTCCCTTCACTTCAAGGAGCATGAGCGTCCCCCCCCAGATAGGCCGATTGCACCCGTTCATCCTTCATGATCTCCTCCGGCGTGCCCTCCGCCAGCAGGCGGCCGGCGGCCAGCACCAACACCCGGTCCGAAAGGCTGAGGATCAGGTCCATCTTGTGCTCGATCAGCAGGATGGTCCGTTCACCCTCCTCCCTCAGAAGGCGGATCACCTCCAGAATGGCCGGCACCTCTTCCCGGGACATGCCGGCGGTCGGCTCATCCAGCAATAGCAATTCCGTTTCCAGGGCGAGGAGCATGGCGATTTCCAATTGGCGTTGTTCCCCGTGGGTCAAATTTTTGGCCGGCATCGCCGCCTTTGGCAGGAGACGAACCTTCTCCAGCCAATGCGTCGTCTTTTCTTCCAACTCCGGATATCCGTCGGCCCGGGTCCACATCGGATAGCGGATGCCCATGCGGGATTGGACCGCCAGCCGGACATTCTCCCGAACCGTCAGGCCGGGAAATACGTTGGTGATCTGGAAGGAACGGCCGATCCCCTCCCGGGTCCGGGCATGCGAAGCGAGGTGGGTGATCTCCCGCCCCTTAAACCGGATGCTCCCCCGGGTCGGCTTCAGCTGTCCGCTCAGCAGATTGAAAAAGGTGGTCTTCCCCGCGCCGTTGGGACCGATGATGGACGTGAGCCGGTTCTTCGGAATTTTGACGCTCACCCCGTCGACCGCGACATGGCCCCCGAAGGCGATGGTCAAGTCGCGGGTTTCCAAAAGGGTCTCCATCGGTTCACCCCCGTTCAAGCGAGGAGGCATTCGCGCCCCTTCGACGGCCGGACGCCGGTCCGCCGCACGCCCTCACCGCTTGTTTTCGACCGGCGGCGCCGCCTCCTCCGGTGAAATTTCGCGGATCAACACCGGTTCCGGTCCATCGGAACCCTTTTTCTTTTCCAGCTTGACCGCATACATCGCCTGGAGGGCCTGATGATCCTCCGGGCGGAAGGTCATTTTCCCTTTGGGCGTCTCAAAGGACATGCCCTCCATCGTCTGAATCAATCGCTCCGCATCCGGATCCCCGCCGGTTTTCTCCAGGGCTTCGACGATGGCTATCGCCGCCGACATTCCACCGGGGGTGAACAGGTCCGGCGGATCTCCGAAGCGCTCCCGATGCTCCCTCACCAGCCAATCGTTGACCGGATTTTTCGGAAGGGAGTAGTGATATACCGTAAAGCCCTCCATCCCGACCATCGGCTTCATAACC
>JAJYSD010000337.1 GCA_021793745.1 Bacillota bacterium | reverse complement strand
TCCCTGTTCGGGAACGGAGGAGGTGTCGCTCCGTTTCGTTGCGATAGCAAAGGCACTTGGCCGCACCCCCTCCTTCTGATAAAGTTTTCACCAGGTTGTCAACAGAAAGTGTTGGGTTCGCTCGCTGCGAAAACGATCAAGGGAGTGGACAAGCTTTGGAAAAAAGGCGATTTGTGGATCAGACGGCGGTCGTGACCGGCGGAGGGCAGGGTATCGGCCGCGCGGTGGCGGCGATGCTGGCCCGGGAAGGGGCCCACGTCTACATCGCGGAGCAGGATGAAGAAGCGGGAACCGAATGTGAAGGATGGATCCGGGAGACGGGAGGTACGGCCACCTTCGTTCCGACGGACGTTTCGCAGCCGGATGAGATTCGGCGGCTGATGGATCGCATCTACCAGGAGCGCGAAAAGCTGCACATCCTGTGCAACAACGCGGGGATCAGCCTCTTCCGCCCCCTGGAGGAGCTCTCCGTGGAAGAGTGGGACCGGGTGATCCACGTCAATCTGCGGAGCGCCTTTTTGTGCGTGAAGTACGGCCTGCCCCTGCTGCGCAGGGCCGGACAAGCCTCTATCATCAACATCGCCTCCACCCGGGCCCTGATGTCCGAACCCCACACCGAAGCCTACTCCGCTTCCAAAGGGGGAATCCTCGCACTCACCCACGCGCTGGCCGTCAGCCTCGGGCCGACGGTCCGCGTCAATGCGATCAGTCCGGGATGGATCGAAACCTCCGAATGGAAAAAGAAAAGCGCCCGAAAACCGGCGCAATTGACCGAGGAGGATCACCGGCAGCACCCCTCGGGAAGGGTGGGCCGACCCGAAGACATCGCCCGGGCGGTCCGCTATCTCGCCTCTCCGGATGCGGAGTTCATCACCGGGGCGAACCTGGTGATCGACGGAGGAATGACGGTGAAGATGATTTATGCGTAATTCTTGCCCCAAAAGGGCCTGCGGATTTGGATGCCACCAAACGCTTCACGCCTCATCCGCTCGGTCAAAGCCCTGCCTGGCCGGCAGCGGCTTTATTTTTCTTCGCCCTCCAGACTTCTTCCAGGGACAGGGACAACACCTCTTTTACGGCCGGAGGCCCCTCCGGATGCATCACCCCGTCCGGGGAGAACATGGGCGTGGTATGCTCAAGGGCCTTCACACACACCGCCGCGGCGGAGCGGATCAATCCGGAGGCGCCTCGCCCGCTTCCGATCCTTTTCAAGGCATGGGGCGGAGAGCGACCCACCACAAAAAGAAAGGGCCTCCGGTACCGATTCGGATTGCCGCTCTTGATTACCCGCCGGGAAAAGGCGTCTACCCATGATTCCGCGCTTGTGCCTGCATCCGCGTTGGCGAACCGCACAAGGCCGGACGCTCCGGCCGGCGTCTCCGCCATGCCCTGTCTCTTTCTGGACCAACAGGGCTCCAATCAAAAGGCCTGCACCAGGCCGATCAAGCCTCCTGCCCCGCGCGGCGAGCCGTATCATCCGATATTTAAACAACAAGTATCCGTCAAAGACAGGCGTGCCTCGCCATAACCGACGCAGAACGAGGGCTCTTTATCCCCGTTTCGGAAAGGGAAGCAGCCGGCTTTTCTCCCCCATCTTCCCCTCATATCCGGTCGCCGTCGACAGGGCCCGCTCCTCCGCCGGAATGCGAACTCCGAACAAAACCAGCCAATTTAACAACGAGGCCGCAGCCGACGTCCAAAAGGCCCCCAGGGCAAGGGGAAGGGTGAGGATTTCCACGATCACCGCGAGATAATTGGGATGGCGGCTCAAACGATAGGGACCCCGCATCACCGGCTCCCGCCCGGGAATGACCCAGATCCGCGTGTTCCAGTAGGGCCCGAGGGAGCGGAGACACCAATAGCGGAGAATCTGGGCGAGCAAAAAAAGGGCTGCCGGAAGCGGCCACCAGGCCGGCGGGGTGGCTCCCGCAACGACTTCTCCGGCCATGCCTGCGAACCAGAGCAGGTGAACCGCGACCAGGAGGGGATAGTGCCTCCGCCCCACTTCGTAACCGCCCTGCGCTTTTGCCCAACGGGCATTTCGTCCGGCAACGGCCAATTCCGCCATCCGCTGCAGACCCACCGCCAGGATGATCGCCCATCCGACCGCCATCCCTTCACCCCCCGATTTCAGATATGACTGGGCAGCGACGATTCCATCGGCGGCCCCCACGCCGAAGGCGGCATCGAACCCCTCGTCCCGGCGCGATCCCCTGCGGGAACCAAGTCCTCCATCCCTTCGGTCAACACGGGATCTCCCCACTGGATCAGCATCAGCTCCAGGCTGAAGCCGGGACCGAGGGCCGTGATCAGCCCGTAGGTGCCCGCTGGGGGCTTCTCCCGCATCTCCTGCTCCAACACAAACAGCACGGTCGCCGACGACATGTTCCCGTGGGTGCGAAGAACGGATCGGGCATGGGTCAAGGCCGTCTCCTCCAGGGAGAGGGCCTCCTCGTAGGCGGTCAGCACCTTGGCCCCTCCCGGGTGAGCGATGTACCGCTCCACCCGGTCAGGCGTCAATTCCCACCGCCGCAAAAACTGCTCCACCACCGGCCGCACCTGCCGGCGCACGATGGAGGGAATGTCCTTGGAGAAAATCACCTTCAGCCCGTCGTCCACCACTTCCCAACCCATCACGTCCAGGGACTGGGGCCAGGTCATGCTCGCCGCATCGAGAATCCGCGGTCCCTCCGTCTTCACCCCCGCCTTTTCCCCGGCGACCAGGACGGCGGCGGCCCCGTCGGCAAACAGCGAGGTGGCCACCAAATTGCTTTTGGACAGGTCATTCCGGCGAAAGGTGAGTCCGCAAAGCTCCAGTGCGAGCAAGAGAACGCGCCGTTCCGGAAAAGCCCGGGCCACTTCAAAGGCGCGGGCAAGCCCCGCTGCTCCGCCGGCACACCCCAATCCCCACAGCGGCGTCCGTTTCACATGGGGATTCATGCCCAATCGGTTCACCAGGTGGGCATCGATGCTGGGGGTCGACAGACCGGTGGAGGAGACAAAGATGAAGTGATCCACCTCCTGCGGGCTTAATCCCGCCCCCGACAGGCAGCGACGGATCGC
>JAJYSD010000336.1 GCA_021793745.1 Bacillota bacterium | reverse complement strand
ACTTGACGTGTTCGCCCTTGCGCCCCTTCACCACTGGGGCGAGGATCTGGATCCGGGTCCGTTCAGGCAGCTCCATGATGCGGTCCACCATCTGCTGCAGGGTTTGTGCGCTGATCTCGATGCCGTGCTCCGGGCAAACCGGCCGGCCGATCCGTGCGAACAGCAGCCGGAGATAATCGTAAATCTCCGTCACGGTGCCCACGGTGGAGCGCGGATTGCGGGAGGTGGTCTTCTGATCGATGGAGATGGCCGGAGAGAGGCCTTCGATCACATCCACGTCCGGTTTGTCCATTTGACCGAGAAACTGGCGGGCGTAGGCGGACAGGGACTCCACATAGCGCCGCTGTCCCTCGGCGTAGATCGTGTCGAAGGCCAGGGACGACTTACCGGATCCGGACAAGCCCGTCAGAACGACCAACTTGTCCCGGGGGATGGTGACGTCAATCCCTTTCAGGTTGTGTACCCGTGCGCCGCGAATGACAATGTTTTCCTGTGCCATCGGTTCAAGCTCCTTCCGCCTTCAGCTCGATGATCATGTCCCGGAGCTCGGCGGCCCGCTCGAACTCCAGATTCCGTGCCGCTTCCTTCATTTCCCTTTCCAGCTGGCTGATCAGGTTTCGACGTTCCTTTTTGCCCATGCTGGCCACATCCAGGGCTTTTCCGTAGGGCGCCTTCTCCTCGGCCACCTTGGTCGCTTCGATCACCTCGCGCACCGCCTTGCGGACGGTCTGCGGAACGATGCCGTGCTTTTCATTAAACGCCTGCTGAATCCGGCGGCGACGCTCCGTCTCGTCGATGGCCTTGCGCATCGAATCGGTGATCGTATCGGCGTACATGATCACCTCGCCATTGGCATTGCGGGCGGCCCGGCCGATGGTCTGAATGAGGGAGCGCTCGGCCCGGAGAAATCCTTCCTTGTCCGCGTCCAGGATGGCCACCAGGGAGACCTCCGGCAAGTCCAACCCCTCCCGCAGCAAGTTGATTCCGACGAGCACGTCAAACTCGCCTAACCGGAGATCCCGCAGGATTTGCATCCGCTCGATGGTCTTGATGTCCGAGTGCAGATAGCGGACGCGGATATCGATCTCCTTGAGGTAATCGGTGAGATCCTCCGCCATCTTTTTGGTCAGGGTGGTGATCAGGACCCGTTCGTTCCGTTCGACACGCCGATGAATTTCGCTGATCAGGTCGTCGATCTGACCGCGGGTCGGGCGAACGTGCACCTTGGGGTCCAACAGTCCCGTCGGCCGAATGATCTGCTCCACCACCTCCGGCGCCTTCTCCAACTCGTAGGGTCCCGGCGTGGCGGAAACAAAGATGACCTGATTGATCCGCTCCTCAAACTCCTCGAAGCGCAGAGGGCGGTTGTCCATGGCCGAGGGGAGGCGGAAGCCGTGCTCCACCAGGACCTCTTTTCGGGAACGGTCCCCGTTGTACATCGCGTGAAGCTGCGGGATCGTCACATGGGACTCGTCGATGATCATCAGGTAGTCATCGGGGAAATAATCCAGCAGGGTGAAGGGAGGTTCCCCCGGCTTTTTGCCCACCAGATGCCGGGAGTAGTTCTCGATCCCGGAGCAGAACCCCATCTCCCGCATCATCTCCATGTCGTATCGGGTCCGCTGCTCCAACCGTTGGGCCTCCAGCAGCTTGCCTTGCGCGCGCAGCTCCTTCAGCCGCTCTTCCAACTCCGCTTCGATGTCCCGGAGGGCGCGGGCCATCACATCGGAAGCGGTGACGTAGTGGGAGGCGGGGAAGATGGCAACGTGTTCCCGATCGCCGACGATTTCTCCCGTCAGCACGTCGATTTCCCGAATTCGCTCGATCTCGTCACCGAAAAACTCCACCCGCACCGCCTGTTCGCTCCGGGACGCCGGGAAAATCTCCAACACGTCTCCGCGAACCCGGAAGGTCCCCCGGACGAAATTGATGTCATTCCGGTTGTACTGGATGTCCACCAGCTTGCGCAGGATCTCGTTCCGGTCCCGTTCCATCCCGACCCGGAGGGACAGCACCTGATCCCGATATTCCTCCGGAGATCCCAGACCGTAGATACAGGAAACGCTGGCGACGATGATCACATCCCGCCGCTCAAAGAGCGCGCTGGTCGCCGAGTGGCGCAACTTGTCGATCTCATCGTTGATCGACGCATCCTTCTCGATATACGTATCCGTCTGCGGAACATAGGCTTCCGGCTGATAATAGTCATAATAGCTGACAAAATACTCCACCGCATTGTGAGGAAAAAATTCCTTCAACTCTCCGCACAGTTGCGCCGCCAGCGTCTTATTGTGGGCGATCACCAGGGTCGGTTTGTTGACGCGGGCGATCGTGTGCGCGATCGTAAAGGTCTTCCCAGTCCCCGTCGCCCCCAGGAGGGTCTGATATCGCTTCCCGGCGAGCACCCCTTGGGTCAGCTCGTCGATGGCTTTGGGCTGATCTCCCCGGGGTTCAAATTCGGACACCAGGTGAAAGCGCTGCTCCATCGCCGATCACCTCGGAATTATCATCTTATCCATTATATCACAGTGAGGAATGGGGAACACCCGTTCCGAATCCGGTTCCCTCATGCCCATTTTTTCCCTCCCTCACGGCTTCGACACCCGGCCGGGACAAATCGGTATGCAAATGGATGGTTTGATATGGATAGACCCTTTTCGGCAGTTAACCGGCCACGGGAAGAGGAACGGTGACTCCCGCTGCACGAAGGCAGGAACATCCCCGGTTTTCGGGACGGAACGTTTGGTATTTGCTGGGCTAAAATCTGGAGTATCCCCCCGAGAAGGGTGAGCGGAGTTCCTCGACCGCCGGGTTGTTCCCCCTGACGAATCAACAGCCAAGGCCGGCTCTTGCTGGAGCCGGCCGGAGAAAAGTCTGCGAATTAGATCCGGAGGACCGGAGAGGCGCTGATCCTTCCGGTCCCCGCTCACACCTCCATCTCCGCGTGCTGCAGCCGGGACTTCTCCACCTGAATCGTCGTATGCCGGATCTGAAACTGTTCTTCGATTTTGCGAATCGCTTCCTGAAGAATCGACTGGCAATCGCTTTCGTCTTCCACCAAAAG
>JAJYSD010000335.1 GCA_021793745.1 Bacillota bacterium | reverse complement strand
CCCGCATGCCGGGGCGCTCGGCGGCGGAACTTTCCATCACCCTTTTCCTCCGTCATCCTTCGAGGGACGACGGATCCCACGCCGGCACCAATCCCTCCTCTGCAGCCCGGGTGAGCAGCGTGCGGATGGCGCCGTATCCGTCCCTGCCCAGATCGGCGGAAAACTCGTTGACATACAGGTTGATGTGGGCCTTCGCCACTTCCGGATCCATCTCCTGGGCGTGCTTCAGGATATATTCCATCGGCTCCTCCGGATGGGCCCAGGCATGGTTGACCGATGCCCGGATCCAACCGGCGATCGCCTCCCGGTCCAGATGACGCCGGGCGATGATGGCGCCCAGCGGGATCGGCAGCCCCGTATCCCCTTCCCACCACTCTCCCAGGTCCACCAGCATGTGCAGCCCGTACGTGGGATAGGTGAAGCGGGCTTCATGGATCACCAGGCCGGCGTCCACCTCCCCGGACTGAACGGCGGGCATGATCCGGTGGAAGGGCATCACCCGAATATCGCCGACCCCCTGCGGCACATGGCGGCTGATCCACAGCCGGAACAGCAGGTAAGCGGTGGAACGGTCGCTGGGTACCGCGACGCGTTTTCCCGTCAAAAACTCCGGCTCGACCGCCTCCTTCGTCAGGATGAGGGGTCCGCAACCTTTGCCCAGGGCGCCGCCGCAGGGTAAAAGGGCGTAATCCCGCAGCACCCAAGGCAAGGCCGCACAGGAGACCTTGAGCACATCCGGCCCCTCCGGACGGGTGGCCAGATAGTTGGTCACGTCGATGTCTGCATAGGTGACGTCCAATGCGGGGGCACCGGGAACCAATCCGTGCACCCAGGCATAAAAAATAAAGGTATCGTTGGGACAAGGGGAAAAGGCGATTTTCATCCAAACACCTCCCTGATAATGGTCCCCGCCTCCGTCAGGCGTTCCAGGGCCTCTCCGATTTTCCACGCTCCCCGGTCCCGGGGACCCACCGGGTTGGAGACGGCGCGGATCTCCAGGAAAGGGACGCCGGCGTTTTGCGCAGCGACACCGACGCCGTAACCCTCCATCGCCTCAGCCGCCGCAGCCGGAACCCGCCTCGCCCGCTCCTCCGCGGTCGCCGCCGTGCCGGTAACGCTGGACACCGTGAGCACCGGACCCACCACCACCGGCAGCCCTGCCTCCTGCAGGGCCTTCGCCAGACGGGCTGACGACCCCTCATCCGTCCGGATGCGGGTGCTGCCAAAGCCCAGCTCGTCCAAGGTGAGAAATCCCTCCGGCGTCTCCGCCCCCAGGTCAGCGGCCACCGCTTCATCCGCCACCACCAGCGACCCGACTTCTGCCCGGCCGGGAAATCCGCCACCGATGCCCGCACAGATCACCAGGCGATAGCTCCGCCGGGTCATCCGCACCGCCGCGCTGGCCGCCGCGGCCGCGGGCCCGACGCCTCCCGCCAACACGTCAAAGGGGGATTCGTCCCGAAGGCCGCGGAGGAGCGCATTCCTTTCAACCTCCACGGCGGTCACGATCAGCACATCCCCGACTCCATCGACAGAAACTCCAGCACCCTGCGACACTCCTCCGACGCTCCTTTCCTCCACATCCGTCCGCGCATGACAGACCCCCGTCGAGGAGGTTGAACCTTCCCGCGGTGTTGGATCGAAGCTCCCCGTCCAGTATATCACCGCAACCGGAGATGGCTCCAGCGTATAAAAGCGCCGATGGGGTGCCCTTTTCAAGAAAGGGGTGTACCACCGCGCCCCTTTGCATCGCAACGAAACGAAGTGGTACACCCCCTCCGCGAAAGGAAGACCTGCTCATAGAAACACCTGCTATCCCCATAACCCCGATTCCCGAAGTCAATCCACCAGCTTGTGGCGGTGGGCGTAAATCGCCGCCTGGGTTCGGTCTTCCACCCCCAGCTTGGACAGGATGTGGGTGATGTGGGTCTTGACCGTCTTGACCGCGATAAACAGCTGGTCCGCAATCTCCTGGTTCGATTTTCCCTCGGCGATCAGCTTCAGCACTTCCATCTCCCGGGCGGTCAAGCTTTCATGGGGTTCCGGTTCGCGGTGCCGGCGCATCCGGGTCAGCACCTTGCCCGTCACCTGGGAAGCCAGAACCGCCTCACCCCGCGCCGCGGCACGGATCGCCTCGGCGATTTCCCGGGCCTGGGACGTCTTCAGCAAATAGCTGAGCGCCCCCGCTTCCAGGGCGGGAACCACTTTGTCGTCGTCGACGAAACTGGTGAGCACGATGATCTTCGGCTTATCCGTCCGCTGGGAAATCGCCCGGGTCGCCTCGATCCCGTCCATTCCCTCCATCACCAGATCCATCAGGATCACGTCCGGCTGCAGTTTCTCGGCCAACCGGACCGCCTCCTCCCCGTCGGAGGCTTCCCCCACAATCTCGATATCCGGTTGGGTGTCCAGATAAGCGGACAAGCCCAGCCGCACCATTTCGTGATCGTCCACCAGCAACACCCGGATCATGGCACTACTCCCCTTCTTCATCCACCAGCGGGATGATGACCTCTACCCGGGTTCCCTTTCCCGGGAAGGATATCACCTCGGCCACCCCGCCGATCTCATTGGCCCGCTCCTGGATCGACTGCAGGCCGTAGGTCGTCCTTTTTCCTGCATTCATGTCAAAGCCGACGCCGTTGTCCGCAATTCTGAGACGAATCTGGCGCGGCGCGGCAACCAGTTTCAGGGTCACCGCGGTGGCCCGGGAATGCCGGAGCACATTGGACAACGACTCTTGGACAATCCGGAACAGATGATCTTCGATTCCCTTGGGCAGATCGGGAAGGTCGGCAATTTCCCACTCGATCTCCAGCGGCTGCTTGGCCTTCAGCTCGGCCAAAAGCTCCTTAAGCCCCTCCTTTAACCCTTTCCCCTCCAGGGGGACCGGCCGCAACTGCATCAGCAGGGCGCGCATCTCATTTTGCGCTTCGCCCGCCACCTTTTCCGCCGTCACAATCCTTCCGTGCATGGGATGGTCCGCAGGAAGGTGCTCCCGGACGGCGGACAGCAGCATGGAGATGGCAAACAGCTGCTGGCTGACCGCATCGTGCAGCTCCCTCGCCAG